>JACRGU010000065.1 GCA_016212245.1 Nitrospirota bacterium | reverse complement strand
GCATCCTCAGGATGGAACCAGTTTTTCTATGACGAGATATTCGTCTCCTGCATTCGTAAAATCAAAGGTATGTTCGATTATATCGCCCTGGGTCACTGTCCCAAAGTCATATCTATCTGGATCAAAAAGTATTGAGGGCTGAGAATAAGAGACCGCTGGGAAAAAGAATAAAAATACCAGCAAGAAGATCTTTCTCATAAGCATATATTATAACACCATCTCACAAAAGAGGATATGTTATATTAAATGAATATCTATGGTGGTTTTCTATTGCTAACGTGTTACATAGTATGCAAAGCTTTATAACCATAAAAGGCGCAAGAGAGCATAATCTCAAAAATATTGACCTGTCCATTCCCAGAGAGACAATAACTGTAATAACAGGCCCATCAGGTTCAGGTAAATCATCACTTGCTATTGATACTATATATGCAGAGGGGCAGAGGCGCTATGTCGAAAGCCTTTCCGCATATGCCAGGCAATTTCTTGACCAGCTCCGCAAACCTGATGTGGACTATATCGAGGGGCTATCTCCATCCATTGCAATAGACCAGAAGACCGTTAGCAGGAGCCCACGCTCAACACTTGGAACTCTCACAGAGATATATGATTACATGCGTGTCCTTTATACAAGGATAGGCAGGCCATATTGCTATAACTGTGGCTCTGCCATCACAAAACAGGAATCCATGGATATCATTAATTCAGTCATGTCTCTGCCTCAGGGTAGCAGATTTCAGATCCTCGCACCTATAGTCAGAGACAGAAAGGGCGAATACAGGAAGGAACTTCAAGAGATGCGTAGAGAAGGTTTTGTGAGGGCGAGGATAGATGGCGAGATGATGGACCTGACACAGGATATTACCCTCAAGAAGCAGAAACGTCATACTATAGAAATTGTCATAGACAGGCTTATCATAAAATTAGGTATCGAACGCCAGATAAAAGATGCCATAGAGACAGCCCTCAGATACTCGGATATTGTAGTAATAAACTTAATTGAGGAAAATAGAGATATACTGTTTTCAAAGAGTCTGGCCTGCCCGAATTGTGGGATTAGCTATCCTGAGATAAACCCAAGGTTCTTTTCATTTAACAGCAGGTATGGCGCCTGTCCAGGGTGTAACGGGCTTGGCTTTGAAAATATAGCAGAGGATTCCCTTCAGATAGAAGAGTATAAGTACTGCAGAATTTGCAATGGCTTCAGATTAAGGAAAGAGGCATTAAGCATAAGTATCCAGGACAAAAACATAGGTGAATTCTCTAAGATGTCTGTAAGAGATGCAATCTCATTTATAAATAACCTGAAGCTCTCAGAAAGAGAAATGACAATAGCACACAGAGTTCTCAAGGAGGTAAATGACAGGCTCCTGTTTTTAGATAGGGTAGGCCTCGGCTACCTCACACTTGATAGGCCTTCATTGACGTTATCAGGTGGCGAGGCACAAAGGGTAAGGCTTGCAACACAGATAGGTTCTTCCCTCACAGGGGTTCTTTATATACTCGATGAGCCGAGCATCGGCATGCACCCGAGGGACTGCAAAAGACTCCTCGAAGGCCTTTCATCAATAAGAGATGCCGGCAACACTGTTATAGTTGTTGAGCATGATGAAGAGACAATAAGGTGGGCTGACCATGTTGTGGATATGGGGCCTGGTGCAGGGCTTAGAGGCGGCTGGGTTGCAGCTTCAGGGACACCTGAAGAAATAGAGAGGGATGAAAGGTCAATAACAGGAAAATACCTTAAGGGGTTGATGTCAATAGATATCCCTTTTGTCAGGAGAAAACCAAAAGACTTTATAAGGATAATAGGTGCTCAGGAATTCAATCTTAAAGATATTAATGTTAATATCCCGCTCGGAACATTCACATGTGTGACAGGGGTTTCAGGTTCAGGCAAAAGCACACTCGTGCTCGAGATACTCTACAAGGCACTTTCAAAAAAATTATGCAGGGACACGACATGCCGTGTCCCTATCCCTGGAAGGCATAAGGAAATCATTGGCATAGATAAGATAGATCGTGTGATATGTGTTGATCAATCACCATTAGGTCGGACCCCACGGTCGAATCCAGCAACATATACTGGTGTCTTCTCGTTTATTAGAGAATTATTCTCACAGATGCCTGATTCGAGGATAAGAGGATACACGCCCTCGAGGTTCAGTTTTAACCTTTCAGGCGGAAGATGTGAGTCCTGCCACGGAGATGGACTGATTAAGGTAGAGATGCATTTCCTGCCAGATGTCTATATACCATGCGATATTTGCAAGGGAAAGAGGTACAATAAAGAAACACTCGATATCAGATATAAGGGTAAGAACATTGCAGAGGTGCTTGACATGACTGTATCCGAGGCACTTCAATTCTTCGCATCAATCCCCCCCATAAGGCAGAGACTCGAGGTGCTTGAAGATGTCGGGCTGGGGTATCTACAGCTTGGACAACCTGCAACCACACTATCAGGCGGTGAGGCGCAGAGGGTCAGGCTTTCGAGGGAACTCGGGAAAAAATCAACAGGCAACACGCTCTATATATTTGATGAACCTACCACAGGACTTCATTTTGTTGACATCCAGAAATTGCTCAACGTAATAAACAGCCTCGTTGATATGGGGAATACAATTATTATAATAGAGCACAACCTTGATGTGATAAAATCCGCTGACTATATTATAGACCTCGGGCCTGAGGGTGGAGAAGAAGGAGGAATGGTCGTTGCAAAAGGCACACCTGAGGAGGTCAGTATGAATCATAGTTCATATACCGGGAGATTCTTAAGGAATAAACTGTCAAGGTTCAACCATGCGAGGGTAGCATGATAAATAAGTTTAAAGTTAAAAGTTTAAAGTTAAAAGTTTTTTTACTTTTCACTTTTTACTTCTCACTTTTTACTTTTTTATGTGCTTGCACACCCCAAAAGGAAAAGGTTTATCGTAAAACCAAAATCTTGATGGACACGCTTGTGACTATAAGTGTTGTCTCTAATTCAAAAGGTGATGCTGAAAAGGCGATAGATGCTGCATTCTCTGAGATAGAAAAACTCGAAAAGCTATTAAATTTTTTTTCGCCCGACAGCGAGGTATCTCTGATCAACAAAAATGCTGGCATCTCTGAGGTAAAGGTATCGCCTGATACCCTCAATATCCTCGATAAGGCATTATCAGTCTCGGAAAAGACTGATGGGGCCTTTGATGTCACTATCGGCCCTGTCATAACACTCTATGACTTTCACAAAAAGATAAGACCTGAAGAAAACGCAATTAAAAAAAATCTGCCGTTAGTAAACTATAAAGAATTAATTATCACCAGAAATAAATCTACTGCGTTCCTGAAAAAAAGAGGTATGCTTATTGACCTCGGTGGAATATCAAAAGGGTATGCTGCTGACAGGGCAGTAGAGATACTAAAAAAAAGAGGGATAAATTCGGGGCTTGTCTCTATTGCAGGAGACATCAAGGCATTCGGACTTAAACCTGATGGTAAGTCTTGGAATATAGGTATAAGGAATCCGAGGGCAAAGGGCCAGGAAGACGATATAATGGCAACCATCGAATTAAAAGACATGGCAATATCCACATCCGGCGACTATGAGAGGTCATTCATTATCGGGGAAGAGAGATACCACCATCTCCTTAATCCAAAGACCGGGTATCCTGCTAAAGGATTTCGGAGTGTTAGTATAATTACAAAAGAAGGCACTTTCACAGATGCATTCTCGACAGGAATCTTTGTCCTCGGGCCTGAAAAAGGAACAAAGGTTCTTGAAGCGATGGGCTTTGATGGGATAATAGTTGACAGTAATGGGAAAATATATACAACACCAGGCATTAAAGGAAAGGTTGCCCTGAAATGAATTCAGGGTTAAAAGGAATCCTTAACAGCACCACAATAGCTGATAGATTACTTTTATTTATACTCATACTGCTGTCTTCTTCAGGCGTTGTATTTGTTAAGGAGATCCTCCCTAAAGGCAGGACAGTGCAGATAGAGGCCGACAGTCTCCCTGTCTACAGGCTGCCTATAGATGAAGAGAAAACTGTATCAGTAAAAGGCCCTCATGGCAACACGATTGTTGAGATAAAAAATCATAAGGTGCGGATAATCGAATCTCCATGCCCTAATAAACTCTGTATACAGCAGGGATGGATCGAAAGCGGTGCAGTAGTATGCCTTCCGAACAGAGTTGTCGTGATTATAGGAGACATTGACAGTAAAGACCGCAAAGTAGTTGATGCAGTCACATGATAAATACCGCATAGCCCTGCTCTCTGCGTATGCGCTCGCCCTCCATGGCTTTGAGGGCATCCTGCCAACACCAATACCGTGGCTCAGGCTTGGCCTCGCAAATATAATAACGCTCACAACACTACTGCTTTACGGCTTCAGGCCAGCAATTATGGTCACATTGATAAGGGTAATCCTCGCATCTTTATTCACAGGTACATTCCTTGGACCTGCCTTTATACTGAGCCTTGGAGGAGGGGTTACAAGCACACTTGCCATGGGTCTTATTCTGTCACTTATGCCGGAATTATTTGGGCCTGTTGGTCTGAGCCTCATAGGTGCATTGTTTCATAATATTGCCCAGCTGCTACTTGCTTATGTCATATTTATACAGAGGATTGAGGCAATCCTTTTGATAAGCCCTATTATTATTCTTATAGGTACCCTGACAGGCAGTGTGAACGGCATTATCTCTGAAATCCTTATTAAAAACTTGAAAAATACAGAGAAACATTTAGAATATAAAAGTAACCATTAGTGGCTAAGATAAGAGATTGCTTCCACCGAAGCAAGTTCGGGGTCGCAATGACAATCAAGCAACGACACCATTGTTATGTCATTGCGAGGAGTCTTGAAAAAGTCGGGACGACGAAGCAATCCCAGTGGCAAAGAATTAATTATGAAAATCATTTGCCCAACATGCAAAAACACAACCACATGGGAGGAAAACCCATGGAGACCATTCTGTTCTGAGAGGTGCAAGCTCATTGACCTCGGTAAATGGGCATCTGAGGAATACAGGATTGAAGGGGAGAAAGCTAAAAATAGCAATAACCAATCACCAAATTCCAATAACCAAATAAAATGAGAATAACCAAATTCTATAGTGAACGCTATAAATTTTTAGTCATTCCTGCGAAAGCAGCCCCTGATTTAATCAGGGGTATAATCCTTTGATTTTTCTGGATTCCCGCTTGCGCGGGAATGACGATCTTATATACTTTTCTATGCCGTTTACTATAAACAGTTTGGTTATTGGTGCGTGGTTATTAAAATTTAAGTCGTAAGCGGGAGGTTATCATGATAGAGATAGCGGTTGCAGGGGCAGCAGGGAGAATGGGAAGCAGGATTACTGCACTCTCAAGGGAATATGAAGGACTTCAACTGGCCGGTGCATTTGAGAAAAAGGGGCATAAAGATATCGGCAGGGATATTGGTGTAGTAGTCGGTATTGGAGAGACCGGGGTAATACTTGTAGATAGCCTGGAGTCAATCATTGATAATGTGGACATGATAATCGATTTCACAACAGTAGAATCTACAAAAGAGAATCTGAGGCTCGCATCACAGAGAGGCAAGGCTATGGTCATCGGGACAACAGGCTTCTCAAAGGATGACTTAAAAGAAGCCTCTGAACTGACAAAAAATATCCCATGCGTGATGGCATCCAATATGAGTATGGGAGTAAACCTGCTCTTAAAGATATTGCAGGATGTAGCGAGGGTGTTCGGCGATGATTATGACATAGAGATTGTCGAGGCACACCACAGATTGAAAAAGGATGCTCCGAGCGGAACTGCATTGAAGATGGCACAGGTAATTGCAGATACAATCAACAGAAATCTTGATGAGGTTGCCGTATATGTAAGAAAAGGGCTAATTGGCGAAAGGACAAAAAAAGAGATTGGTATCCAGACAGTGCGCGCTGGTGATATAGTTGGTGAACACACAGTGATTTTCGGAGGTCTTGGTGAGAGGATTGAAATCATCCATAAGGCATCGAGCAGGGATACATTTGCGAGAGGCGCATTAAAAGCTGCTCTCTGGCTTTCAGGAAAACCAGCAGGGCTTTATGATATGCAGGATGTGTTGGGGCTAAAGTGAGGTTAAAAATGACAGGTCCTCTTTATCTCTGGGTCTTGCGCCCTGCTTTGTCTTTATCATTGTAGATATATCTGCTACAGGAATCCTGATACCCTTGAATTCAAAATATTCTATCCCTGCCTTCTCATATGTTATCTCGCATGCCTTTTTCAACAGGTCTATTGCAATCTCATCTACCACCCTTACAACCTCGTATTTCTCTACATCATCAGGAGCTACTTCTTTAATTGCATTATCAGGTAAAAATGAGAGTGCATTTTTGATCCTCAAGATATTATCTGTTGAAGGATCTACAAGTAGGTCTATATCCTCTGTAGCCCTCGGAAGCCCATAGTAGTTCATAGCGAAACCACCAATAAGGATATATTTTGCACCCTCCTCGTTGAGTTTCTTACAGACAGTTACTAAATCATCTATTGTTGGTGGTCTGGATCCTTGCCCCTCAGCATTTTGTGTCGCCACTTTTCAGCCTCCTCAAAGGTCTTAAACCTGAAAATGCCTCTCGGTATAAAAACTTTGTCTTTTCTAAATTCTACGACTAATTGAAAAAACTTATTTAACTCCTCACTAAATCCTTTCTTATGTCTTATTGTTTTGCCTACAATCTTCATTTACTTACCTCTTTACTCCTTACTACTTACTCCTTTTCAGTAAATTATATCAAATATCATCTCCGATTTCCTTAACAAAAGGGCATCTTTCTTGTCAACGAAAAAGCTTTCAGGTATATTTTATCTTAATGAAAAAACCATCTAAGAAGAGAAAACCTAAGCCCCGACTCCCGATCGAGGCAGTGCTAAAACTCCGCAGCCATCCTGTTACGACTAAAAAGGGCGAGAAAGGATACGATAGAAGACGCATTAAGAAGCAGCCCATAGAAATCATTGAAGAAAAAGATTGAATTTTAGGGTCTTTTCTGGTATCTTTTTAGCGATTTATGATGGAAGACAGAGAAAAGAGGTCAGTGCTTGAGGCTCTTCTTTTTCTTTCAGGGGAACCAATAACGCTTTCCACTATAGGGAATGTGATAGAACTCCCTGAGGCTGAAATAAAAAGGCTTATGGATGAGTTGATGGCGGAATACAAAGAGCGGAATGCAGGGCTACTTATAGTTGAGATAGCCAATGGCTATCAGATGGTGACAAACCCTGAATATGCACAGTGGGTAAGGAAATTAAAGAGTACGAATGTTTTAATGAGGCTTTCGTTTCCGGCTCTTGAAACCCTTGCCATTGTGGCGTACAAACAGCCGATAATCAAGGCTGAGATTGAAGAGCTCAGGGGTGTTAATTCGGAAGGGGTTATAAAGACCCTTCTCGACAGGAGGTTAATAAAGATAATGGGGCGTAAAGAGGCGCCTGGGAAGCCCCTGCTTTATGGGACAACGAGGGAATTCTTACAGTATTTTGGACTAAAAGACCTGACAGAGCTGCCTACCCTTAAGGATTTAATAAGGGAAGAGGCGGCTTAATCCAAGGAGGTAAGGCGTGAAAAGACTCTTTCTTTTTATCGTTATCTTTATACTTACAGTTTTTATCTCGGGCAGTACTTACGCTGATACGACTTATACAATAAAAAAGGGTGATACCCTCTCAGCTATATCAAAAAAGTATTCCATATCAATCAGTGAACTCAAGGAAATCAATAATCTGAGGTCAACAAAACTAAAACCAGGACAACACCTCCTCACAAAAAGGATTGGACCAAAGACCTATACAGTCAGGAAAGGCGATAACATCTATAAGATTGCAAGGAAGTTTGATATTGATGCGGATGAACTGAAAGATATCAATGGTCTTGAGACAGATTTATTAAAACCAGGACAGAAACTCCTTATCGAACCTGAAGTAGAATCCACAATACTTTCAGAGGCGCATATAGAGGAAATAGTCACGGGTCAAGGGTCAGGAGTCAAGGGTCAGGAGTCAGGTGAAAACTCGTCACTCGTCACTCGTCACTCGTCACTGGAGTATAAGGAAAGGCTTATCATTTTTGCAAAAAAGTTACTTAACATACCCTACAGGTTTGGTGGAAGCAGCCTCATGGGGATTGACTGTTCAGCATATGTTCAGAAGGTATATGGCTTTCTCGGGATTGACCTGCCACGATCAGCAAGAGAGCAGTTCCATGTTGGAGAGACAGTTGAAAAAGATGACCTTTCTATTGGAGACTTGGTGTTTTTCAGGACATATGCATCTTTCCCTTCGCATGTAGGGATTTATCTCGGCAATAACCTGTTTATACATGCCTCGTCAAAAAACAGAAGGGTCACTATAGACAGCCTCAAAACACCCTACTATTTTAAAAGGTTTATAGGAGCAAAAAGGCTTATCACTCATACATAACCTTTCCCATATCGCATATATCATATCCTCCGAGCCCTATTACTATTTCCCTGAATTCTGTGTCTTCCCTGATAATTTTTATAAGGTTCTGCAGCATATCTGTCTCAAGGAATTCACGAGGTATTGCAAGGTCGTACCTTTCCTTTGCAACAGGTATAAAATCAAGGCTGAGTGCCCTTGCTGATGCGAGTATTGCAAGCCCTGTGTCAGCGATTCCTGTAAGCACTGCTGATGCAACACCCATATGTGTGTATTCCTCCCTTTCATAACCTTTGACATCTTTTGGGTTTATACCAAGTTCTCTCAAGCACCTGTCTGTAAGAAGCCTTGTTCCTGCACCTGACTGCCTGTTAACAAAAACAACATCACTCCTTGTTAAATCCTCAAACCCCTTTATGTTTTTGGGATTGCCTTTTGGCACAAGAAGGCCCTGTTCCCTGTAGACAAGATTTAGGAGGAGAATCTTTTTATCAGGAAGAAGTCTTCTTATAAATGGTACATTGTACTCACCTGTCTCCTCATCAAGTAGATGCGTTCCTGATAGATGTGCCTCACCCCTTTTTAATGCCATCAGACCACCCATTGAGCCAACATGGGCAGATGAAAGAGAGAGTCTCGGGTGCCTTTTCTTTAATATATTCGCAAGGAGATCGAGGGCATTATCATGACTTCCAATACAGACAATCGTATTAGTGATATCCTTTTTAGGTCTCATCAATTCCACGACAACCTCTGTGCCTGCACCAATGCCTTCTGACATCACAGGGATTCTCACAAACCCATCCGCCCTGACGAGGGACATCAGGACACCTGCACCACGGCTTACAGGTGTGGCTATAAGATTATCACCGACCTTCCCTACCTTTACCCTCAGGAATTCCTCCTGTCCTAAAGGAGATGCAACCTGTCTTGAAAGTTTTGCCTTGAGCATCTCAGGTTCTTCGGTTTCTATGCCCTGCCACCTGTAAATTAGAGGTTTTGCAAACAACTGGAATGTTATGTATGCAGATACAGGATAACCGGGGATCCCGAGCACTGGCTTGCCCTTCACCCATCCGAGGATAACAGGCTTCCCTGGTTTTATGCTGACACCATGAAGTATTACCTCTCCAAGTTCCCGTATAGCTCCTGCAGTAAAGTCCTCTGAGCCTGCTGACACACCCGCATTAACAACAATCAAATCTCCCATACTAATGGCATCGAGTATCGCCTCTTTGAGTTCATCGGGCCTGTCAGGCACTATCCTGAACCTCACCGGTTCTCCACCCCATTCTGAGACAAGACCTCCAAGGACCCTCGAGTTGTATTCAATAATATCCCCTTTGTGTAAATCAGTGCCTGGCTCTACAATCTCTGTGCCTGTAGGTATAATGACTATCCTCGGCCTTCTCCTGACCTTCACATCTGTATGTCCGCCAGCAAGCATTGCGCCTATGTCTACAGGTCTTATTTGGTGATTCTCAGGGAGTATCAATTCGGTTGCCACTATGTCTTCACCAATTACCCTCACATTTTGCCATGGCGTCGCAGGCGCGATGATTTCAATGTATTCACCAATTATATTCACATCCTCTATCATTATTACTGCATTGAATCCATCAGGCATAGGGTCACCTGTATCAAGATAGACTGCCTGTTCACCTATCTTCAGCCTCTTTGGAGTTCTCTCCGATGCACCAAATGTATCTGCAAATCTCACAGCATAGCCATCCATTGCTGATGAGTGATAAAATGGAGAGGAAATCTTTGCTATAACCGCCTCTGCAGTAACCCTTCCAAGAGAATCTATAACCTTGATTGTTTCACCTGAAAGCGGTTTATCGGCTCCCTCAGAACTGAGTTTATTGAGCCACTTTGTAAGTGCCTCATTTAAAGGAGTGCTTTCAAGATATATCTCCTGCCTCAATTCAAACCTCCATTAATTAAATTAACCCAAAAAATGCATTTAGAATAATGCAGATGTTGTGAAAAAATTTATTTTTCGATACCTTAGCTACCTTTAACTGATGGTAGTTACGTATATTTTTATCCATATAACATTTAAAGATAATATCAATAAAATTATCGAGTTAAATAAATTTTTGAACAATGTCTGCATTATTTGGGTCGATTACCTGAGATGAAGAAATGTTACTGCCTCAATGTGATACGTATTTGGAAAAAAATCAACCATCCTCACAGAGTCAACATCATATCTTTCCTTTAACCTTTTCAAATCCCTTGCCAGTGTAGACGGATTGCACGAGATATAAACAATCCTCTGAGGCGATGCCTCAATAATCTTTTTGACAATTTCTGAAGTCAAACCAGGCCTTGGAGGATTAAGCAGAATAATATCAAAATTTTCCCGAAACCTGTATCTCTCGGCCGTCATCCTGATAAACCTGTAATTGTTTATCTTATTTATCGCTATGTTCCTTTCGCCATCTTTTATAGAATAGACATTTTCTTCAATGCCAATGACCTC
>JACRGU010000064.1 GCA_016212245.1 Nitrospirota bacterium | reverse complement strand
ATACACCAGATATATTCAATGATGCAGACCGGCCAAGCAATATTTGGTATGCAGACGATGAACCAGTCATTATTCGACCTTTATTCAAAAGGACTCATATCATATGAAGATGCCCTGGGGAGGTCACCTGTACCTGACGAGATGATGGCAATGCTCAAGAGTGGTGCTACAGCCTCCTCTGGCCGTGGGAGGGGATAAAAAATGGCTACTGTATTTCAATGGTCAGGAAAAACAAGAACAGGTGCTATCGAATCAGGCGAAATAACTGCAGTAACAAAAGAAGAGGTAATAGCACAGCTAAGAAGAAAAAATATTATTCCTACGGTTGTAACAGAGAAACCGAAAAAGGCAGGGCCTAGAGTTGGGGGAAAAGTAAAAGATAAGGATATAGTCGTCTTTACAAGACAATTTTCTACAATGATAGATGCAGGTCTCCCGCTTGTACAGGCCCTTGAAATACTTTCGACCCAGGTAGAAAATAAGGGTCTCGGTAGAACCCTTGCTGCCATAAAGGCAGATGTTGAATCAGGTTCTACATATGCCGATGCCCTTAGAAAATATCCCAGGGTATTTTCTGAACTCTATGCAAATATGGTGGCAGCAGGTGAGACAGGAGGTATACTTGATACAATCTTAAATAGGCTTGCAGGTTATATAGAAAAGGCGATGAAGCTCAAAAAGAAGGTTAAAGGGGCGATGATCTATCCTGCAGTCATAACTACTGTTGCTGTTGTGGTTGTTGCGGTTATTATGATATTTGTAGTCCCGACATTTTCATCGATGTTTATCTCGCTCGGTGGGACACTGCCTCTGCCCACAAGGATAATTATTAGCATCAGCAACTTTCTTGGCGGCATAGGCGGTATTGTTTCTTTTGGTGCAATAGTGGCATTTTTTGTTTCTATATTCCAGATAAGGAGAACAAAAGGCGGCAAAAAGGCAACAGATGCAATAGCCCTGAGGCTACCAATCCTCGGCATACTCATAAGAAAGATTGCTGTTGCAAAATTTACAAGGACGCTGGGTACGCTTATAAGTAGCGGTGTCCCGATATTAGATGGGCTCGAGATAACAGCAAAGACCGCAGGTAATAAGGTCGTGGAATATTCAATAATGGATGTGAGAAAGGCGGTCTCTGAAGGTAAAACACTTGCTGAACCATTAACAAAGTCAAAGGTTTTTCCACCGATGGTTATACATATGATTGCAGTCGGTGAATCTACAGGAGCACTGGATGCCATGCTCAGCAAAATCGCTGATTTCTATGACGATGAAGTTGATGCAGCTGTTTCAAACCTTACTGCCATGATGGAGCCCATGCTCATGATATTCCTCGGGACTACGGTAGGTTTTATAGTTGTTGCAATGTATCTACCCATATTCAAGCTGATTACACTTATACATTAACGACAGTTACGAGTGACAAGTGACAAGCTCGGAGGCATGAAAGAAAAGGCATCAATTTTAAAGGTAAAGGCCCTGATAACCATCAGGGCCTTATTCGTTACTCTTCTCCTCGGCTCCTCATTTCTTTTCGAAATCGGATATGCCAGATTTCCCTACCCCCATGCACTCTCTTATCTGATAATCACACTCTATACGCTCACAATTATATATTCCCTTCTCATTGGGAAGATTAAGAACCTGAAGGTATTTCTCTATATACAGCTTATACTTGATGTATTTTTTGAGATAGCATTGATTTATATTACAGGTGGTGTTGAGAGCTGGTTTTCATTTACCCTAATATTGACTGTAATCTCTTCGAGTATAGTATTGAATAGAAGGGCAGGTTATATCATTTCAACACTCAGCAGTATACTTTACGGTACCCTTATAGACCTTCAGTTTTACGGGCAGTTGCCCATAGATTTTGATAGCTCCATAGAGGGAAAGGACTTCTTATATAATATCTTTGCTCATATCATCTCCATCTACCTTACAGCTTATCTGAGTGGATATCTCTCCTACAGACTTGAAAGGATAGTCCAGAAACTCGAGGAAAGGGATGCAGATCTACGGGATCTAGAGTTTTTCAACAAGGAGGTGATAGAGAGCTTGCCGAGTGGCCTGTTTACAACAGATACATCAGGCAATATATTAATTTTTAACCGTGCTGCTGAAAGGATAACAGGTACTAAAAAGGATTTTATCATAGGTAAAAGGATAGACAGGGCCTTACCGTTTCTAAAACTTCCAATCCTTGACGGGCGTATGGAAGGGATAATAAAGGACAATGGTGTCGAGAAAATAATAGGGCTTAATATCTCTACACTAAGAGACATAGGCGGAAAAGATACAGGCCTTATAGGGATATTCCAGGACCTCACCGAACTAAAAAAACTCGAGACTGAGATTAAAAAGAAGGAGAAATGGGCAGTAATAGGAGAACTCTCAGCAAGTATTGCACATGAGATCAGAAATCCTTTAGCCTCACTTAAAGGCTCTATAGAGATGCTCAAGGAAGGTACGATACCACAGAAGCACAGAGAGAGGCTGATGGAAATTGCATTGAAAGAGATGGGGCGGCTTAACCGCATCATAACTGACTTTCTCACATATTCGAGACCTGGACCAACTGAGTTCAAAAGATTCGATTTACATTCTGTCCTTGATGAGACCCTCGAGCTCCTTAAGAATGTGGAGCAAAACAAGGGCAATATCTCAATAAAGAAAGACTTCAGCGGCAGACTTGAAGTGAATGCAGACCCTCAGAAGATACGTCAGGTATTCTGGAACCTCGGTATAAATGCAATGGAGGCAATGCCTGAAGGTGGGGAACTTGTGGTCTCAACAAAAAACCGTGAGAAGACTGTGGAGGTAAGTTTCAGGGATTCTGGCCATGGCATTCATGAAAAAAATATTAAAGAAATATTTTATCCATTTTTTACAACCAAAGAACAGGGTACAGGGCTCGGACTTGCAATAGCATACAGGATAATCGAAGAACACAAGGGTAAATTAACAGTAAACAGCAGATATGGAATCGGGACTACCTTTGAGATTATGCTACCAATGGCAGATGGAAAATAGTAAGGGTAAGATACTCATAGTAGAGGATGAGAAGGGCATGAGGGATGTCCTGCAGATTCTCCTTGAGGGAGAGGACTATACGGTCATGGCTACCTCTGGTGGAGAAGATGGGCTGTCCTGTATTAATAATGATACCTTCGACCTTGTCATAACAGACATAAAGATGCCGAGGGTTGATGGTTTTGAAATCCTGAAAAAGGTAAAAGAGGTATCTCCTGATACCCTTGTAATCATGATAACAGCTTTCGGGACAACAGAGTCAGCAATCGAGGCAATGAAGCTCGGTGCTTATGATTACATCCACAAGCCATTCGAGATAGACGAGATTAGACTTATAGTTAAAAAAGCGATTGAGAAGAAGAAATTACGAGAAGAGCTCACAATGCTCAAAAAACAGATAAAGACATCTGAGGAGACGATGAGCATCCCGGAACTTCAGGATGAAGGGATAGACCTCAACAGGATTATCGAGACTATAGAAAAAAATTACCTCCTTAAGGCGATTGAAAAGACAGGTGGTGTAAAGACAGAAGCAGCAAGGCTTTTAAATCTGTCTTTCAGGTCGTTCCGACATAGACTGCAGAAGTATGGAATAAAATAGGAGAAATTTCAAAATCCCAAATCCAAATGTCAAAAGAAATTAAAACCAAAATATTTGAACTTTGAGCTTTGACATTTGTAGATTTAAAGGAGTATCCTCTGTCTATTTGTATAAACATTCAGGCGGTCTCCCCTCACAAACCCTGCAAGTGTTATTCCACATGCTTCAGCTATCTCTATAGCAAGACTTGTAGGTGCGGTCCTGCTTGCTACCATAGGGATGCCCCACCTGCAACACTTTGATACAACCTCAGATGAAAGTCTTCCGCTCACAAACATGAGCTTTTCTCTGAAGGCTATATTCCCGAGGAGGGCATACCCGATTACCTTATCAACAGCATT
>JACRGU010000066.1 GCA_016212245.1 Nitrospirota bacterium | reverse complement strand
TTAGTCCTTGATTTTGGCTCCCAGTATACTCAGTTAATTGCAAGACGCATAAGAGAGAGTAAAGTTTACTCTGAAATATTCCCGTTTAATGCCTCAATCGAGAGGATAAAGAATTTCAACCCCAAAGGGATAATCCTTTCAGGTGGCCCCTCAAGCGTTTATGATTCAGGCGCGCCACTCCCAGATCTCAAGATATTTGAACTTGGTATACCAGTCCTCGGTATCTGTTATGGCATGCAACTCATGGCACATCTCTTCAGTGGAAAGGTTGCAAAGGCAGTAAAAAGGGAATATGGGCGCTCTGAACTTATGATTGATGACACTTCAGATTTATTCAAGAGCATTGGTTCACTCCAAACTCCGAACTCCGAACTCCGAACTGTTGTCTGGATGAGCCATGGAGACAGAATCGAGCATTGCCCACCTGACTTTAAACCGATAGCACATACAGCTAATTCACCAATCGCAGCGATGGCAAACAGAAAAAGAAGATTCTATGCCTTACAGTTTCACCCTGAGGTTGTACACACCCCAAAGGGGCTTGAGATTTTAAAAAACTTTTTATTCAGAATATGTAAATGCAAACCTGAATGGACTATGAAGTCCTTTGTAAAGACAGTCACAAAAGAGATAAAAGAGAAAGTCAGAAATAAAAGGGTTGTATGCGGTATAAGTGGTGGCGTTGATTCTACTGTTACAGCGGTACTGTTACACAGAGCTATTGGCGAACAGCTTACATGCATCTTTGTGGATAATGGAGTTTTAAGGGCAGGAGAGGCACAGAAGGTCGAAGATACCTTGAGAAGGCATTTCCATATGAAAATAAAATGCATTGATGCTTCTGAGAGGTTTTTAAAAAAGTTGAAAGGCATCACTGATCCTGAAGTAAAGAGAAAGACTATCGGCAATGAATTCATAAAGGTCTTTGAGGAAGAGGCAAAAAAAATCAAAGGGGTTAAGTTCCTTGCACAGGGAACGCTATATCCTGATGTTATAGAGAGCGTTCCATTCAGGGGCCCATCAGCCACCATAAAGAGCCATCATAATGTTGGAGGGCTTCTGAAGAGGATGAAGTTAAAACTCATAGAACCTCTTAGAGAATTATTCAAGGATGAGGTTAGAGTTCTTGGCAAAGAACTCGGTATACCTGATGAGATAATAAACCGTCATCCATTCCCAGGACCCGGCCTTGCGATAAGGGTTATCGGTGAGGTAGCAGGTAGGAGGTGTGATATATTGAGAAAGGCAGATACTATAGTCTTAGAGGAGATAAAGAATGCAGGGCTTTACACAGAACTCTGGCAGGCATTTGCTGTACTCCTGCCTGTTAAGAGTGTGGGCGTGATGGGCGACGAGAGGACATACGAGAATGTTATAGCTGTCAGGGCAGTAAAGAGTCTTGATGGAATGACCGCTGACTGGGTAAGGATACCATATGATGTTCTGGAAAGGATATCAAACAGGATAATAAACGAGGTAAAAGGGGTTAACAGGGTGGTCTATGATATAAGCTCAAAACCACCGAGCACGATAGAATGGGAGTAAAAATAGTCATGATAAAGGCAGGAGATCACCATTTCGCTCATTCTCGCCCCGCTTTTCAATCGGGACTCCGAGGTGAATTCCAATTTCATTGGAATTCAAAACCGCTCAAGGGTAATCTCCTGCCTTATAATTAATATGTCATCTGCGAAAATGGCTACATTTGATATAAAGACTTATCTAAAAGAAAAACGGGATATAGTTGACTCATATCTGAAATCATATTTCAGCATTCCTTCTGAACCTTCAGTCCTTCACGAGGCAATGAGATACTCTCTTTTCGCAGGTGGTAAGAGAATCCGGCCGATACTTGCACTCGCATCATATGAGGCATGCGGAGGGGATCCTGAAGACATCATACCACAGGCTGCAGCCCTCGAGCTTATACATACATATTCCCTTATACATGACGACCTGCCTGCAATGGACAATGATGACCTGAGGCGGGGAAAACCAACAAGCCACAAAGTATTCGGGGAGGCAATGGCTATACTTACAGGCGATGCCCTTCTTACAGAGGCATTCTATATGCTGTCCAGCATAAAAGTTCAAAGTTCAAAGCTCAAAGCTCAAAGTTTACCCCCCTTTAATTCCCCCCTTAGTAAGGGGGGACATAGGGGGGTTACCGAACTCCGAACTCTGAACTCCGAACTGATTCTGAAGGTTATTCGCGAGGTTGCAATGGCAGCAGGTGCACACGGCATGGTTGGAGGCCAGGCTCAGGATATACTTTCAGAGAACTCAGAACCTGATAGAGATACACTCGCCTTTATCCACCTTCACAAAACCGCAGCACTTATAACAGCATCTGTAAGGATGGGGCCAATACTTGCAGAGAGCGGTGAAGATATTCTAACCGCATTGACAAAATATGGAGAAAATATAGGGCTTACATTTCAGATTATTGATGATATACTTGATATTGAAGGCAATACATATGAGCTTGGTAAACCGGCCGGTTCAGATGAGAGGATGAAGAAGATGACCTATCCAGCATTGTTTGGCATAGAGCACTCACGACAAAAGGCAAAGGAATTAATCTCTAAGGCGATAGATGCCCTTAAGATATTTTCTTTTGAGGCCAATCCATTGAGGAAGATTGCACGTTATCTTCTAAAAAGGAGAGTTTGATGTATATAGAATTAATAAAATCACCGCAAGACTTAAAGAAGCTATCTATCTCAGATCTCAAGGATCTCGCTCAAGAGTTGAGGAATATAATAATCGAAAGAGTCTCGATAAATGGAGGACATTTAGCATCAAACCTCGGAGTAGTGGAGCTGACAATTGCCCTTCATTATGTATTTAATTCCCCTGTAGATAAAATAATATGGGATGTCGGTCATCAGTCATACTCCCATAAACTCCTCACCGGAAGATACGAAAGATTCTCAACCCTCAGAAAATATAAAGGCATCTCAGGCTTTCCCAAAAGAGATGAGAGCGAACATGATGCCTTTGGCACAGGGCATAGTTCTACCTCTATATCTGCTACATTAGGGATAATAGAGGCAAGAGATAAGAGGGGAGAGAATTTTAAAGTCATAGCTGTTATCGGTGATGGAGCAATGACAGCAGGGCTTGCATTTGAGGGATTAAACAATGCAGGACATCTTAAAAAAGATCTTATAGTAATCCTGAACGACAATGAGATGTCTATATCCCCAAATGTGGGTGCGCTTTCTGCATATCTGAACCGGATACTCACAGGAGACCTGTATCAGAGGTTTAAAAGAGAGACCAAATCCTTCCTCGAAGCCATTCCAAAATTAGGAGGGCCGGCTGCAAAAATAGCCCAGAAAACAGAGGAGATGCTCAAAGGGCTTTTCCTTCCAGGAATCATCTTTGAAGAACTCGGATTTAATTATATCGGCCCTATAGATGGCCACAATATAGAGGTATTAATTGCGACATTAAAAAGGATAAAAACATCATCGTCCCCTACCCTTATACATGTTATAACAAAAAAAGGTAAGGGCTATGCGTTTTCAGAGAAAAACCCCTCTGCATTTCATGGGATTGGGCCATTCAAGCTTGAAACAGGATCACCTATAAGTGGAGGCGGACTTACATACAGTGAGGTATTTGGTAATATCCTGACAGAACTCGCAGCTAAAGATGATAGAATAGTTGCTATCACAGCAGCTATGAAAGAGGGTACGGGCCTCGAGCAATTTGCAGAAAGGTATCCTGATAGATTCTATGATGTTGGCATTGCAGAACCCCATGCTGTAACATTTGCTGCAGGGCTTGCAACACAGGGGTTAAAGCCAGTTGTCGCAATCTATTCCACCTTTCTTCAGAGGGCATATGATGAGATAGTCCATGATATCTGCCTCCAGAACCTCCATGTTGTATTTGCAATTGACAGGGCAGGGATAGTTGGAGAAGATGGACCAACACATAGCGGACTGTTTGACCTGTCCTATCTAAGACATATCCCAAACATTGTTGTCATGGCACCCAAGGATGATACTGAGCTCAGAGCCATGCTCGAGCTTGCTTTAAAACATAATGGGCCTGCTGCTATCAGGTATCCGAGAGGGAAAATAAGTAACGAGTTACGAGTTACGAGTTGTGAGTTAAAAGACTCCGAACTCCGAACTCCGAACTCCGAACTCTTAGAGGTAGGGAAGGCGGAAATCTTAAGGGAAGGTGATGATATAGCATTGATAGCAATTGGCAATACTGTTTTTCCAGCCCTCAGTGCAGCAGAAAGACTCGAGAAAAAGGGCGTCAGTACAATGGTTATAAATGCAAGATTTATAAAACCATTAGACCGCAACCTTATATCCTCTGTGGCATCGAGGGTTCCGAGGATAATTACCATAGAAGAAAATGCCCTTGAAGGTGGCTTTGGCAGCGTCCTGCTTGAATTCCTGAATGAAATGGAAGTCCATAATGTAAGGGTTAGGCGACTTGGCATACCGGATAAATTTATTGAGCAGGGACAACAAAGTGAATTGAGGAAAAAATACGGGCTCGATGAAGAAGGGATATATCAGACTGCAATCTCCATGCTCAGAGATCGAAAAATAGATATAGGGAAGGCTGTCTCAGAATTTTTATAATCGACCCTTCCCTATCTAAGCAGAGAGCCAATATATAGCCATTGAAGGAAAGATTGGATAAAATCCTTGTTTCGAGAGGGCTTGTAAAGAGCAGAGAGCTGGCAAAGGCCCTCATAATGGAAGGAAAGGTCTTTGTCAATAGCAAAAAGATAACAAAGACAGGTACACCTGTCAGTGAGACTTCAGAGATATCTCTCAAAGAAGGAGAGCTGCCTTATGTCAGCAGAGGAGGTCTTAAGCTCGAGGCAGCAATAAATTTTTTAAATATTGATCTGAATGATAAGATTATTATGGATGTCGGTTCATCTACAGGGGGTTTTACAGACTGCTTATTGAAGAAGGGAGCAAAAAAAGTCTACTGTATAGATGTAGGCTATGGACAGCTTGCGTGGTCTCTTAGAAAAGACCCAAGGGTCATACCGATGGAAAGAACGAATATAAGATACCTTGATAAAATACTCAGGAGTCAGGAGTCAGAGGGCAGAGGGCAGGAGTTTGAAGACCTCATAAAAAGCAATATAGATATGGCAACAGTGGATGTCTCTTTTATTTCCCTTCTTAAGGTAATACCAAAGGTTATAGAATTCCTTAAAAAAGACGGGGAAATCCTCGCCCTGATAAAGCCGCAATTCGAGGTAGGAAAAGGAGAAGTAGGAAAGGGTGGGATTGTCAGGGAAGAAGAAAAAAGGTTAAGGGCTGTCGAAAATGTACAGGAAAATTCAGAGAAGCTCGGACTCGGGATCATTGGGATATTCCGATCTCCACTCCCCGGGCAAAAAGGTAATATAGAATATTTTTTATATATGAAGAGAGCAAAGAGCAAGTAGTAAAGAGCTAAGAGCATAGAGATGGAAGAACAAAGACTTTTAGCGATTGACCTATCAATAGCTTCAAAGGAACTAATAGAGGCCCTGATTGAGGATGCTTCAGAGCCTGCAATATTTGAGGAGATTGCAAAGGCAAACATGGACAGGCCTGAGATACTCAAGCTCCTTATTGAAAATCCTGATACACCTGAAGATGTCAAACAGCAGGTAGCTAAGATCCTACCTGTACCTGTTGTAAAACCATCATCCGAAGTTGTAAGCACTAAAAAAACTTCAGAGATGCGCACCCAGAGCCTCCTCGTGAGGATTCAGAAGATGAGCGTCTCCGAAAAGCTCTTTCTTGCATTGAGGGGAGGAAAGGAAATAAGGTCAATCCTGATAAAAGACAGCAATAAAGAAGTAGTGATGAATGTCCTAGAAAATCCAAGGATTACAGATTCTGAGATTGAAGCGATTGCAAGATCGCGCTCGATACATGACGAAGCACTCAGGAAAATAGCAAGAAACAGGGAATGGATGAAAAACTACGGCGTAATCCTTGCACTCGTGACAAACCCCAAGACACCGCCAGGCATTTCAGTGCCACTCGTGAGTGACCTCAAAACAAAAGATATTATAGTCCTTGAGAAAAATAAAAATGTTCCGGATGCGGTCCGTGTTGCTGCCAAGAAACTTCTCCAGTGGAGAAAGGCACACTAAAACTGCCCATGAAAAAATAAATTGCATAAAGACTAAAAATATGTTTTACAATATTAACCCTGAACCCTGGCCTGT
>JACRGU010000063.1 GCA_016212245.1 Nitrospirota bacterium | reverse complement strand
TATGCAAGGTCAGCTATTTCTTCATCATGTATGTCTCCAAAGGTAGCAGTATGTCTTTTCGGGAAGATCCATGTATGAAAGGGAGATAAAGCAGCATAGGGGATAAATGTAACAAGGTGTTCTGTATTTAGTATGACCCTTCTCCCATCATCAAGCTCATCTCTGAGGGATGCGCACATCATACATTTACCTGTGTTGTCGAAATACCTTCTTGCCTCGAATATCCTTTCTCTTACCTGAAGGGGTGTAACTGGAGTTCCGATTAGCTGTGAATGGGGATGCACAATGGCTGTGCCTGAACCCTCACCCTGGTTTTTAAAGATAATGACATGCTCGATTAAGGGGTCATTATAGACAGCAATAAACCTGTCTTTGTAAGTCTTTATTATATTGGCTATATCCCCGACAGAAAGGAAAGCGGTGGGCATATTATGTAAGGGAGATTCTATTATCACCTCGTGTCTGCCTGTACCTGTTACAAGATGTTTCATTCCTTCGTTTTTCCTGAGCCTCTGACCCCCTGAGGAAAGGGCTGCAAACTTATTCGGTATAACCCTGACCAGCCAGCTACCATCATCCGGCATCCTCATTATCTCATCCGGTGTCTTATGCTCATTGCCAGGGCAGAATGGGCAGGATTCAAGAAATTCCGGCAATATCTTCTTGTCCCTTTTCTGCCTGAAATCTTCAGGTCTTTTTGCCCTTTCAGTAGCAATAATAACCCATTCTCTTGTTATCAGATTTAATCTCAATTCAGGCATATCAAAAAAATCATATCACAAAGTCACAGATATTTGAATAAAATATATAGCTTGACAATAAAATATTTGCTCCTATAAATTAGCCTGCGGGAGGGTTTCTGGAAGATTTAATCTCAAGATATGGCTATATTGCCATATTCATACTTACATTTTTTGAAGGTGAGAGTATACTCATTGCAGCAGGGTTTCTTGCTTATAACAGGTATCTCGATGCAAATACAGTGGTGCTTGTCTCGACCGCAGCCTCATACATAGGTCACGGCACATTCTTCCTTATTGCCCTCCACAGAAGGGAGGCGTTCCTTAAATTTACCCAGAAGCTGATAAAGGTTAACTTAGCAAAACTTGAGTCCTTGATGGTGAGGTATGGCATCGCATCTATATTTATAAGTCAGTGGCTTTATGGATTCAGGCTGCTGAGTGCAGCAGTCCTCGGTCTTTCGCGCATGGGTAAGAAAAAATACCTTACCTTCCAGCTTATAAGTTGTCTGATATGGGCAACTATATGTACCTATGGAGGTTATTTCTTCGGCGCAGCCCTTAAGAACCTCCTTGGCGATATAAAGAGATATGAACTACATATAGCAGTAGGTGTCCTCGCAGCAGGCTTTCTTATCTGGTTTATAAGGGACGTGAGGAAGAGAAAAAACCGAGTCCCATCTTCTTAACCTCTTAACTTCTTAACTTCTTTCTTTTATGTCTTCTGGATATAAAGCTCCCAGTAACCCTTATCCTCGAGCTTGTGAGATTCGAACTTAAATCCCTGTTTTTCACAGTATCTGGGGATAGTGTCCTCAGCAGATGCAGGTGCATCACAGAGGATCTTTAATATTCCTCCACTGGCCATCTTCTCCATTGCCTTTTTTGTCAGTACTAGGGGATAAGGACATACCCTTCCTAAAACATCGAGGGTTTCTGCAGGGGTTTGTGATTTTAGCTCAGCCATTTTTCTTCCTCCTTAGATTTATTTTAAAAGAATAGAACATGTTTTGCAGATTCCATCTCCTTCTGAATTGTTTCAAAAGGCACTACCTGTATCTTCTTCTCAGCACCCATGTCTTCTGCATCCACAATCTTATCTTCGGTTATACCGAACCGCTCAAGGTCTTCCTTGCAGACAAGGACATCTAAATCTACAAGGAGTGCAGTCTTTAGATGCATCTCTGAGCTTGTTATTTCATAATTTCCCATTGCCTTTTGATCCTTGAGGCATGCAAGCACACCATCACCTATAAAACAGAGGGCAGGTGTAACTGTCTCTCCATCCTCGAGTAATATCTCCACAGTCTGATAGGCTATGGCATGGGTTATGCCAAGCTTTGGATTTTCACTCTTATATTGAGGCCTCTGAACTATGAAGGCTAATTTTGTATCTGCCATTCTACTCACCTCCTATATGAAGGACTCTATCACTCGTGTGTATCTTTGCAAGATACCAGTGCATAGCATTCCACTGCACACCCTCTATGGCATCCGGCTTATTGATGCCTCTGGCTAATGTGCATGCCTCACATGTGCATACCTCAACACCTTTTTCGAGCAATGCCCTGAAATGTTTTTCTCCAGTAGAGTAGTCTTTCAGATGTTTTTGATGGTTTTTGATACCTGCTGTTGCATTCCCGGAGAGCCATATATTTACCTTATGGCCTTTATTTACTGCTGTCTCTGCCAATTTTAATGCAAAATCAAGGGTCATAGAGCCAACAAGGGAAGAGAAAACGCCAATTGTTAAAGTTGCCATCGTTACCTCCTATAACCAGGCTAATTTTTCATAGTCATTAAAGATAAGGTCAACCAGATCGCTGTAGTTTATAACCTTAACACGGCTGTCAACTGATGATCCTGTCAAACCTCTGGTTTCGAGGTCTTCTGAGAGTGCATAAAGGTTTGCAGATTTTTCGAGCAGAGGTGATGATTTCCCATTTTCTTTTATACTCGCATGATAGACACCGTTCTGGACAAGTATGATTCCGAGCTTTTCAGCCTTCAGCCTGTCGAGGGTATCAACCGTGTTCCTGAAATCGCTGACAAATACACCTAACTTCATATAAGACCTCCTCGTTATTTAATTTGGAAAGTTTTTATTTATACTAATTTAAGGGCTAATTTGTCAATATAAAATATAATATTTCAGGCAAGTTATCTATATAAGTATTACTTTATGTTATCTAATAATTATAATTAATAAATTAGCCGCCCGATAACAAGATGGGCTTTCAGTGGTTTAAATTGCACGATGAGAGCCACAAAAATATAATAGACTATGAATCTTGATACTGTATTCCACAAAGGTAGTGTTGACAAACCTGCTATTATATTCGTACATGGCCTTGGCATGGATAAAAGTATATGGGTAAATCCTTCTGAATCCCGTATCCTTGGAGGAAGATTCCCCTTAAAAATCCTCCTGAGCAAAAGCCCTAATACTATACAAACATTGTTCGATGACCTGAGATTCAGAGGATACCCTGTAATTACATGGAGCCAGGAAAGGCCTGCGGGACCCATAGATTTTTCTGTTGCAGAATTAAAGGAGATTGTAAGGATTGCGACTAAGATGACAAAGGATGGCATTGTGCTCATCGGCCACAGCAGAGGAGGGCTTATTGGGAGGAAGTATCTCCTGAGAAAGGATAGGTCAATACGAAGTCTTATTACAATTTCTACGCCCCATAAAGGGAGTTCTATAGCTAAGATTGCCAATTATTTATCGCCGCTTATCTCTGTGATAGATCCTCTTTTCCCGTATGGTGATAAAGGCACGCTTTCCTTTACAATAAGGCGGGTCATTGATTTTCTTAGAAGTAAGGCACTTAAAGAGCTTCTTCCTGAATCGCACCTTTTCAAATCCTTGAAAGATGGGCCACTTAATTGGATATATTATATCTCGGTCGGAGGTACAGACCCAACGCTTTTCAGTCTTTACAACTTCTCTATACCTGAGGTCTTAGAGAAGGTGGTTCCTAAAAATCTTTATCCTGAAGAAATAAAAAAGGGTAAGGGGGATGGTCTGGTATCAGCAGAGAGCTCAAGGATTCCCTGGTGCAATGAACACCACAATTTTGGGCTTAACCATGCACAAATATTATTTGATAAGGGTGTGAGAGATATGATAATCAAGTCAATAGAAAGATTCACTAGCGCTCTATCTTGCAAAGAGGACAGGCCGCAATAGGGTGTGTTCTTTTAGTGAGATGCAGTAGATTCTGTCAGTTTGAAGGTTATTGGTACTACTATTTCACCATTGACCTTTGGAAACGGAGCTGCCGCTGTTATTATCCTGATTGCTGTTGAGTCGAGGATCTCATAGCCTGAGCTTTTTTCAACCCTAATGTCCTCAGGATATCCTTTAATGTTAATTGTGAATACTGCTATTACAGTTCCCTCAATCTTCCTCTTTCTTGCAAGAATAGGATAGGTCTTTGCCTTTTCAATAGCAGCCTTGATAAGGGCGTAGGGAGAAATCACGCCCCCCTTATGATGATCCCCTTCAAACACTCTTAGGATTTTATCATCTGATTGGCTTTTGGAAGTGTAATACTCTGTGCCATGAGCAGACATGATCCCTACAGACATGTCTGTATTCCGGCTCACAGGAGATTGAATTCCCTGAGATATAGACAATTCCCGAACTGTGCCAGCAGCCTTGATGGCATCTTTACTAAAGAGGGGTGAGGTGGGATTACTATTTTCATCCTCCTTTTTCTTTGTACTTTGAGAAGTTACGGATGTGATGCCTCTTACCTCTCTAAGTAAAGAGACCCTCAAATAATTTGCAGGGACACGGTATCCCGTGTCCCTGCCATTAACTGTAACTGTAAAGACAGCAATAATGATTGTTACATGAAGGACAATAGAGAATACTATGCTCTGCCTTAATCTCATTGAGTTTTAAAGAGATATTCTGATACCTCCAAAGATGGAAAGTCCTGGCGTTCCATAGCCACCAGCCTCTTCATAGTCTTCATCAAGTAGGTTCTCGACCCTCGCAAATATAGTTAGCCCCTTTGTCATCTTGTAACTGCTGCTTAAATTAAGAAGGGAGTAAGATGAGAGATTTCTTGATACCGAAGAATCATATCTTTCACTGACAAAAGTGTAATCAGCAATCACAGACATATCCTTTGTAGAAAACTCGGTTGAAAGATTGAATTTGTCCTTTGGTCCTAGAGGCAGTCTCTCCCCTGTGGCCTTATCCTCTGTGTCAAGGTATGTGTAGCCTCCTTTGATGTTTATATTGTCTGTCACCTTTAACGCAGCATTTACTTCGATGCCTTTAATTTCAGCCTTTGCTATGTTTATGGGTGGATACCATCCTGTAACGAGGTTTTTATATCTCTGGTCAAAATATGTTAAAGACAACGATATCTTATCTTTAATTATCTCTTTCTCCATGGTAACGTCCCAAGAATTTGTCTCTTCTGGCTTTAGGTTTGGGTTCCCTTTATACCAGCCAACATCGGGCCAAAAAAGCTCATTAAGTGTTGGTGCCCTAAAGCCTGTTCCATAACTGCTCCTAAGCCTAAGACCAGCGGGCTTTATGTCATACATTGCACCTAATTTATAAGTGGTTTTGGCTCCAAATGTCTCATGGTCATCATATCTTAAGCCTGCATTGATTATAAGGTCATCATTTAAAAACTTTAATTTGTTATTTAGATACAAAGCCTTATTATCTACAGCCTTGTCAAACCGTAATACCTCCGTGGGCAGTTCTACACTTTTTCCTTTTTCTTTTCTATATTCGACACCTCCCGTAAATGTGTAATTATCGGAGAAATAGAAATTATGTTGCCAATCAATAGTGTCTATGCCGGTAGTGATATCAGAGCTATACCATCCAAAAAGGTCATCAGGGTCTCTACTTTTTAAAATGTCCTTGACTGTTGAAATTGTTAAAATCTGTTCCCAGATATTTACAAGATAGAACTTTCCCTTTCCAGAAAGAATGTAGTGATTACCACGCTGAGTATAATTTGGATCATCGGCTCCTGATGTACCAAAATCCAATTCAGACCGGTCATAATAATATTTACCTGAGAGTTCTAACTCAAGTCTCTCGACTGGTCTAAACCCGAATTTTCCTGAGATAGAGGCATTTTTATATCCATCCTTCTCTGTGCCCTCTTTTGCGGCTGATATGCCATCGGTATAAAAATATGTTCCTGTGAGTCTGTAGTCTAATTTTTTATTCCCACCTGACACTGTCAGGGATGGTTTATACATTCCGTATGAGCCTGACTCAAAAGATACATCTATCTTTGGCTTACCTTCTCCCTTCTTCGTGATGATATTTATGACTCCTGCCATTGCCTCTGAGCCATAAAGGGTACTTTGAGGGCCTTTTACTATCTCAATTCTTTCTATGTCATCCACATTGATACCTGAAAAATCAAATGAGCCTGTAGTTGTGCTTTTAATCTTTACTCCATCTATCATCACAAGGGTATGTTTTGAATCACCCCCACGCAAAAGGATCGTGGCAAGTTTTCCAGCGCCTCCACTCTGTATAAGATTTAGCTCAGGAATCTTTCTCAAGACATCTGTCACAAACTGAATATTCATCTTTTTTATATCTTCAGCCTTAATTACTACAACATCGCTTGTCGTCTCCTCGATCGCCTCTTCTATCCTCGTCGCAGTAACGACAACCTCTTCGATCTCTATCTTCTCTTCTGCAGATAAAGAAGTGAGAAGTGAGAAATGAGAAATGAGAAGTAATGAGATGCAAATAACAAATTTTGGAATCTGAAATCTGAGATTTGAAATTTGAAATCTTTTCATTTTTTCCTCCCTCGAGAAATTTTTGGTTTGTGAACTTTTATGGCTTGGATAGGTCTTCCGGCTCAGGGCAATCTACTTACCCACCTTCCCAGGCTTTTAAAGCCCAGTGGCTTTTAAAGCAGTGATTAGTTGTTAGTGATTAGTTTGTCAGAAAAAATACTATTCACTAATCACTTTTCACTATTCACTGTTTTTTAGGGCTTTCGCTCCCATCACGGCTGCGGGGCAGCGGGAGATTTTCACTCCTCTTCCCTGACATCCAGCCCTTTAAAGTGTCCGTGTGAGTGATTAGTGTCAGTAAGCCATGTTCTCTTACTGACTACTGTCTATTGTTTCATCACCTCCTTTATCTCTGCGAGTTCTCTTATCAAGATTGTATTTTCCCTGTGCGATTTCACAGCAACCCTTATATATCTGCTATCAAGCCCCCTGAAGTTAGAGCAGTGCCTCACAAGGATCCCCTTTATTTTCAATCTTTTGCATATCTCTTCTGCACCATCTATCCTCAAGAGATAGAAGTTGGCCTGAGAAAAAGAAAACTCTATCCCTAATTTTTTGAACTTCTTTTCAAGGAATCTTTTCTCTTCCCTCATCAACCTGAATGTCTCATCTCTATACACCTTGTCTTTGAGTGCCACTACTGCTGCTCTTTGTGCAAGATTGTTTACAGTCCATGGCTCTTTATACTTTTTTAATACGTCGATTAGAGGTTGTGGGAAGACACCATATCCAATCCTTAAACCAGAAAGGGCATAAAATTTTGTCATAGACCTTAAGACAATAAGGTAAGGATTATTCTGGACTTCATTTATCACCGAATCTCCAAGGCAAAAGTCTATAAAAGCCTCATCAACAATGAGATAACATTTAAGCTCTTTTGCTGCATCTGCGATTTTTATAACAGCATCCTTTTTAAGTAGCCTTCCTGTTGGATTATTAGGATTGCAGAGAAAGGCCATGTCATAAGAAAGTGCTGAGTTCGGAGTTCGGAGTTCGGAGTCTTTATTTTCCCTCATTGCATCTATAAATTCCTCAGGTTTTATCTCAAAGCTATTGTTTTCATTCAGCATAAAATACTTAATAGGGTCAGGGGCGCAAGGCATAGAGATAGGCCCTTCACCCCCTCCCTCACCCTCCCCCCTCGAGGGGGAGGGCTGGGTGGGGGGGCCTGACTCCTGACTAATAAGAACTGCCCTTTCATATTCTGAGAATGTTGGCGCTAGTATAAGGACTTTCTTTGGTTTCAATGCCTGTGGTATCAGATAGATAAGTTCTGTACTCCCATTGCCACAGAGTATCATTTCAGAGTCGATTCCATGGTATTGAGCAAGATACTTCCTTAATCTTTTTGCTTCGGGATCAGGGTAGTTATGGAGATATTTCAGGTGTCTCCGTATCTCTGCTTTTACCTTCTTCGATACCCCGAGCGGATTTATGGATGCGCTGAAATCCATTACCTTTCTTTCCTGTATTTTAAGTTCCTCTGCAAGCCTGTATATATCTCCACCATGCTCGAATTTCATACCATAATCCTCACATACTGAAATATTATTGCAAGCCCAAGCCCAAGGACAGAAGTGAGTTTAACAACAGAGATGGCTGTTTCAGAAGTACTTAAAAGTAACTCCTGCCCTGACCCTGAACTTGATTCAGGGGATTCAGGGCTGACTTCTGACTTATCTATGCCGATATATGGTTTATTAACCACCATCCCTCCGTATGTCGATGGCCCTCCGAGCCTTATCCCAAGCGCACCTGCCATGGCAGCTTCTGGAACACCACTATTTAGGCTTGGATGTTTTCTGCCGTCGCGAAACAGTATTTTCAGTGAACGGTGAACGGTGAACAGTGAACGAAAAAGAATTGCAGATGAGATAACGATAAGAATTCCGGTTATTCTTGCAGGTATATAATTGGCTATGTCATCCAGTCGTGCTGATGCCCAGCCAAAATGCCTGTACCTTTCATTTTTATAGCCAACCATAGAATCCATTGTGTTTATCGCCTTATAAGTCATTGCTAATGGTAGACCTCCAATTGCAAAATAAAAAAGCGGTGCTATTATCCCATCGGATGCATTCTCAGCAAGGCTTTCTATTGTTGCCCTGAGCACGCCTTTCTCATCAAGTGAATCAGTATCACGACCTACAATGTGCTGCAGGTTCTTCCTCGCATCCTCGATCTTTCTGTCTTTTAAGGCCTTTATTACCGAGTGTGCAGAGTCTATAAGCCCTTTAGTTGCCAGCATAGTCGATATAAGATAAACGAGCACTAAAAGTGATAAGTAAAAAGTGAGAAGTGAGAAGTAAAGAGTAAGGAACACAGAATTAACAATATAAAACAGAGAAAATGTTGAGCCAGTAATAATTACTACGAGTAATATTCCAGCCCATTTTTCAAATAAGTGATGAGTGATGAGTGATGAGTGATGAGTGATGCTTATTAGTATTTTTCTAAGGAAGTTCTCTATTCTCGTTATTGCCCTGCCCATAATCCTCACAGGATGAGGAAGCCATTTTGGATCTCCAATAGCAAAGTCAAGGAAGTAGGCAAGAACCAATAATGAGTAAAAATATTGGGTGGTCTGCTCCATCTTAAATCCCTACGAGTCTTTCTATAAACGCCAAATCTATATTCCCCTTTAAGATCTTTGCCCATCTATTGATACCATTGTCCCTTAATTTTGAATAATCCACAATTACTTCTGTTGGGTTTAATCCTTTTTTAGCCCGTAAAGAATTTATGAGGCTACGCCTGAATCGGTCATTATCAAATATTCCATGAATATAAGTTCCCCAGACATTGCCTTTTGCAGAACCATCCATTACATCCGTGAGGCGTGAGGCGTGAGGCGTGAGGCGTGAAATCTTAAATAAGCCGATATCACCTCTACTTACCCCCATGTGAATCTCATAGCCTTTTAATGAGTTTGGAGTTGCACTCTTAACTCCTAACTCTGACCTCTGAACTAACTCAGCTTCTACCCGAGAAGTTACCTTTACCTTTTCAATGACCGTCTCTATATCTAACAATCCAAGGCCATCTATTTCTTTATATTCGCTCTCGATCCCATATGGGTCATATATTTTCCCCCCGAGCATCTGATAGCCGCCACAGATGCCTATAAGTAAGATGCCTTTTTCTACCGCCCTTTTTATGCTTTCCTCTATGCCATTCACCCTCAGGGATAAAAGGTCCTTTACAGTATTTTTTGAGCCAGGGATTATTAAAAGGTCGGCATTTTCAATGTCTCCATCCCACAGGGAATAAATCAGTTCAACATCTGGCTCATACATAAAGGGGTCAAAGTCTGTGAAGTTAGATATATACCTTAATCTTAAGACTACAATCTTTATTTTTGAATCCTTGAATCCTTGAACCCTTGAACCCTTAAGCCTCTCTAATGGAATCCCATCTTCTTCATGGAGACTGAGATCACCAAGGTATGGGATTACTCCGATAACAGGCCTGCCTGTTTTTCCATGTATCATAGTAAGTCCTGGGTTAAGGATAGATATGTCTCCTCTGAATTTATTGATTATGAATGCCTTGATATAATCAGCATCACATAAACTGTTTGAACTACTTGAACAGTTTGAATTATTTGAACTATCCTTTAAAAGCTCTATTGTCCCATATAAAGATGCGAAGACCCCTCCCTTATCAATGTCTCCTACAAGGATTACAGGTGCATCTGCATAGCGTGCAACCTTCATATTAACTATCTCGTCAGCCATAAGGTTAATCTCTGCAGGACTTCCTGCACCCTCAATGACAATAAGGTCGTATTTTTTTGATAACCTTTCATAAGCCTGAGTTACAGCAATCCATGCCTCTTTCTTGAAGAGATAATACTCCGTTGCCTTCATGTTCGAATGGACCTTGCCATTAATAATCACCTGACAGCCTGTCTCGCCTGATGCCTTCAGTAATATCGGGTTCATATCCACTGAAGGCTTAATCCTTGCTGCCTCTGCCTGAAGCGCCTGCGCACGGCCTATCTCTCCTCCTTCTTCTGTTACAAAAGAATTAAGGGCCATGTTCTGGGCCTTGAAGGGTGCGACATTAATGCCCATGTCTCTGAATATCCTGCAGAGACCTGCAACAATAAGGCTCTTGCCCACTCCTGAACCAGTTCCCTGTATCATCAACGATTTAGACATACGAACTATTTTGAACAATTTTAAACAACATTAAACTACGTAGTTAATAAGTTTCACAACAGGATATTTATCCCAGAACTCTATGATATTCAATGCCCCGTAATCCTGTTCAATCCTGAAGATATTCTCTAAGGGCATCCCAAGGATATGGCAGAGGATTATCCTGTTAACACCTCCATGAGCAACTATGACAATGCAAATATAATTCTCATCTAATATCCTATCCAGCGCAGCTATAACCCTATCTCTTACCTCTAAGGTGCTTTCTCCTCCGATGGGACTGTACCGAAGAGGATTATTTGCCCATGCATCAAACTCTTCTGGATACTTCCCTTTTATCTCGTCAAAGGACATGCCTTCCCATAAGCCAAAATTTCTTTCTCTCAAAGAAGGGACAACAATTGGTTTAAGAGACTGTGGTTCTGCAATAATCTCAGCACTTTTTATTGCCCGGCTCAAATCAGAACAATAGACAGCAGAAAGAGCAGAAGTTCGGAGGTTCGGAGGTTCGGAGGTTGCTTCTGCACTTCTGCACTTCTGCACTTCTGCACTAATAAATGCCGATACCCTTCCCATCTGTTTCACGCCTTTTTCTGAAAGTTGCACATCAATCGTCCCTTTATATCGTCTTTCCTTAACACCTTCTGCCTCGCCGTGTCTTATTAAATAAAGAGTCGTGACCATACTATCACCATTAATAAAAAGATTATCTCTGTAATTTCGCTAATTGCACCAAGTGTATCTCCGTTAAGCCCGCCAAATTTTTTATCGAAGAAATTGACCCATACGCGGCAGAAAAAATACATTGTTACCAGCAAAACCGCATAAAAGGCATATTGGGTGTTTGACATATAACGACTGAAGAATACCTGCAACAATATTAATAACAGAAAAAGTATTAAGGTGGAAATGGCAATTTCTTTAAAGCTGATTCTGTTTATAAAAATCCTTCCAAGTCCATCCTCTCTTGCCGGTTTACCATAAAACATTGATATGACCATGGTCCATTTTGGCAGTATTGGCATCAGAAAAAGTGAAAAGTAGAAAGTGAAAAGTGGAAAGTGAGACAAACCATTTAAAGCAAGAAACTTCAGTAGAAGTGCAAGAACTATCGCTATTACACCTATGGGGCCGATTGTGCTGTCCTTCATTATCGAGAGTTTTTTCTCTTTATCTCCTCTTGCCGCAATGGCATCAAAGGTGTCTGCAAGCCCATCGAGATGAAAACCTCCGTTAGATAAGACAAGCACAAGCAGGATTATCCCTATAACAAGGTCAGGATGAAAGACCATACCAGATATATAGTCAGTAGCTATAAGCAGTATGCCTTGAATAAGGCCGACTATGACAAAGGCCGATGAGCTTTTGGCAATATCAGCATCGCTAATGCCCGTGTTCACCCTTATTGGTATTATCGTCAGAAATTGAAATGCAAGTATTAAGTGTTTCATCATAAATATTTAAAAATACTCATTGTCCGTCATTCCCACGAAAGTGGGAATCCAGAAAAATTAGATTCATGGATTCCTGCTGGAGTTTACCCCGCACTCCGATGCGGGGCAGGAATGACACAACATATGTTAATTTTGACTTTTGAATTTTTAATTTTGAATTTCATTTGATACCCTTGCCTCTCCAAATGTTGCCATCTCCTTGTATATCTTCAGCCCTGCCTCTATCATAAGCATTGCGAGGGCGGCCCCTGTACCTTCACCGAGTCTCAGGTTAAGGTCAAGGATAGGTTTTAATCCCATTTTCTCAAGCATTGCCTTATGCCCAATCTCCACTGAATTGTGAGCAGCAAACATATAATCCTCTGTCTTGGGCTCTATGCAGTATGCGATGAGGGCTCCAGCAGTTGATATAAAGCCATCAATGACAACAGGAATCCTGTTTGCTGCTGCACCAATGGTTATTCCTGCAATTCCCCCAATCTCAGCTCCTCCAACTTTAGCAAGGACATCTAATGGGTCTAAAGGATTCGGTTTGTTCAGAGAAATTGCGTCTTCAATCACCCTGATTTTATTCCTTAATACCTCATCCCCTATCCCTGTGCCCCTACCTGTTATTTCTGATACAGGCTTGTCTGTAAGAACTGCTGCTATTGCAGACGATGGTGTTGTGTTCGCAATACCCATCTCTCCAGTCCCAAATATTTTATATCCCTTCTGTGCATATTCGATTGCAAGTTCAATTCCGACATTAATGCATTGTTCTGCATCCTGCCTTGTCATGGCAGGACCCTTCCTCATATTTCTTGTCCCACTAATGACCTTTTTTAAAATGAAGGCTGTGGGACCGTAAGGGGACAGTCCCGATTCTACGGCTTCGCTTCGCTTCGCCCGTAAATCTTGGGACAGTCCCCAGTCATAATCAACGCCTATATCTACTACAACGACCTCTGCCCCTGCATGTCTTGCAAGGACATTTATTCCAGCACCACAATTTAAAAAATTGAATACCATCTGCCTTGTAACTTCCTTTGGAAAGGCCGAAACACCTTCTTCAGCGACTCCATGGTCACCTGCAAACGTGAAGATTACCTTTTTATCAAGCACAGGCATAGTGTTTTCTGTAATAGCCACAAGCCTTCTTGCGAACTCCTCAAGTCTTCCAAGACTTCCCTGTGGTTTTGTGAGATTATCAAGCCTTTGTTGGGCAATCGAATACCATTCTTTGTTTATAGTTTTGATATTGCTTATGATTGTATTTAGTAAATCCATTCGTGCCTCCTTGTAAGGTTTTTAAATTTGTCATTCCGCACTTGATGCGGAATCCAGTGCCTTATTTAAAAACTCTGGATTCCCGCCTGCACGGGAATGACAAAAAACGGTTACTTTATTTTTATCGGCGTTCCTGCAACCACCATATATACCTCATCTGCTACCTCTGCGACTTTCTGATTTAAAAGTCCTGCCATATCTCTGAATCTCCTTGCCATCTCATTCTCTGGAACTATCCCCATACCTACTTCATTCGAGATGATATACACCAGTGACGAGTGACTGGTGACCAGTGATGGGATAAGATGTCCAATTTCAGCTTTAAAATTCAAATCAGCATGAATTAAATTCGATAGCCACAATGTAAGACAATCAATCAGAATAACGCTGTATTTGCCTTTTATCTCTTCAACCAACTCAGCAATCTTCAATGGCTCTTCATATGTAACCCAGTCATCGCCCCTCTGGCGTTTATGATCTTCTATCCTTTGTTTCATTTCCTCATCGAGTGCTTCTGCAGTTGCAATGTATGCCTTCTTACCTGAAATCTTTGATGCCTCTTTAAGTGCAAAGGTACTCTTGCCACTCCGTGCACCACCTGTGACAAAAATTATTTTCTTGCATGATGTAAGATACATGCAGTTACCTTTTATATCTAAAAATTATTTTCATAGCTTACATATGCTCTTCCAAGGTCCTGTCTTCTTACCTCTATCCCCACATCAAATGCCTCTTTAAGCATTTCATTTGTCAATACTGTCTCAGGGTTTCCAACTCCGAGAATCCTTCCGTCTTTAATTAACATTACCTTCTCAAACTGTAATGCAATATTTATGTCATGAAGTGCCATGATTATTGAGATATTCTTCTTCTCCTTCAATTCCTTCAAAAGTCTTAGAATCTCTAATTGGTACTTTATATCCAGGTTTGCAAGTGGTTCATCTAAAAGCAGAAGCCCTGCGCCCTGAAGAAGGGTCATTGCGATAAATGTCCTTCTCCTTTCTCCGCCGCTCAGGTTCGTTATGTATGTCTCTGATTTTTCTTTGAGTCCGACCATCTCTAATACCTCATCAACAGTTATTTCTGGAGGGATATCATATGGATAAAGCCCCATGCTCACAAGCTCCCTGACCTTGAACGGCACATATATATCGAGAAGCTGCGGAAGATAACATAACAACTTTGCCCTGTCTTTATTTCTGTATGATTGTAAGGGTTTGTCCCAAAGCTTTATATGACCGGCTGATGGCTTTAATATACCACTTGCAAGCTTGAGGATGGTTGATTTACCCGAACCATTGGCACCTAAAAGCCCGATGGACTCTCCATTGCCTACAGAGAAGCTGAGGTTATTGATAAAGGATTTGCCCCTTGAATAGAGGAACCTGACATTATCAAGTTCAAGGATTGGGTGGTTATATGCTAAGGACATCTCTCCTCCTGAGAAGATAAAGGAAATATGGCGAGCCGATGAGAGCGGTCACTATCCCTGAAGGTATTTCCATTGGTGGCATAATTGATTTTCCGATCAGGTCTGCTATACAGAGAAAGGCTCCACCACAGATAGCAGAGGCAGGTATCAGAACTCTGCTGTCAGCACCAATGAGAAATCTTGCAATATGAGGCATGAGAAGGCCTATGAAACCGATTATACCTCCGAGTGATACGGATGCCGCAGTCATGAAAGCTATGGATACGAATAAAAGCATCCTTTCCCTCTGGACAGAAAACCCGAGGCTGTGTGCAAGCTCGTCTCCGAGGATGAGTGCATTTAAAGCCTTTGCCCTTGAGATAGATATTATGAAACCAGTAATTATAAAAACAAAGCCATATGGTATCAATGACCAGTCTGCAATCGAGAGATCTCCGAATATCCAGAGCACTGCCCTCCTCAGACCCTCATCAGTGGAGATGCTCATTAGGAGCATGAGAGCTGCATGGAAGAGAAAACTCAGGCCGACACCCGCAAGGAGGAGCCTCTCAGGCCATAGTCCACCACGTTTCCACCCGAATGCGCCAACTACTATGCTTACAACAGAGGCACCGATAAAGGCTGAAAGGGGTATGGTAAATCTGCCAAAGATATAAAGACCTGAAAGGAGCCCCAATGCTGCTGACAGTGATGCGCCACTCGATATCCCGAGGATATAAGGGTCTGCGAGGGGGTTTCTTAATATCCCTTGAAGCACAGCGCCTGAAGCCCCGAGGGCAATACCCATAAGGACCGCAACCATAACCCGCGGGAGTCTAATTGAAAATAATATCTCTTTCTCTATACCATCTAACTCAAAAGGATTTATTACTCTTGGCCCCATGAATAACGATAGTACGAATATCGTGATTGATAAAATAACTAAGATTATGATTTTCTTTTTCATTTTATTGTAAGTATTTCGCCATCTCCTCGATGCCTTCGATAACCCTTGGTCCAAGCCTGTAAAGACTATCACTTATATAAAAGACAGCACCATTTTTAACTGCCGGGACTACTGCTATTCTTTTCAAAAGGCCGCTTGAGACTTTTTTCATGTCTATATGTCCTTTACCAATAAAAATCACATCCGGGGCCTGATGAATGATTTCCTCAATGGAGTATTTTGGATATGGCACCTTTGCCTTTGATGCTATATTTTCACCATCAAGAAGAGTGATTGCATCATCAATAGCAGTGCCAGGGCCTGCAACTATTAATGGCTCGGGCCAGATGATAAAGAGCACCTTCTTACCCCCCCTTTGCCCCCCCTTACTAAGGGGGGGATGGGGGGGTGCTGACTCCTGACCCCTGACTTTAAATTTATTAATCGCATCCTCTATCTCTTTTGCAAGTGTCTCTGCCCTCTCTTTTACTCCAAGAGCTAAACCCATATCTCTAATACCCTGTGGCAACTCTGAAAGTCGTCTCGCTTTAAATACATATGTCTTTATCTTTAATGAGCGCAGCCTCTCCTCAAACTCCTTTGGATTGCCATCAGTTGTCATAATCACAATATCAGGTTTTAACAATATAACAGCCTCTAATGACGGATTGGACATCCCACCGATCTTTGGTTTTTTCTTTGCCTCTCCAGGATAATCGCAGAAGTTTGTGACACCAACAATCCTGTCCCCCAATCCCATTGCAAAAAGGATTTCTGTTGTGCTCGGTGCAAGGGAGAGAATGCGGTCTGGTGGTTCAGCATAAACAGCAGTGAGAAGTGACAACTGAGAAGTGACAAGCAAAAGAAGGTAAGACAGGATATACCATTTTCGCTCGGATGTCAGCGACCCGAAAATAAAAAATTCTTCTTTTTTGTCATTCCGCACTTGATGCGGAATCCAGGTGCTATTTGGAAATTCTGCTCTCTCTGGATTCCCACTTCCGTGGGAATGACAAAACAGTAAGTTTTGAAGATTACAAATTTTCGTTACCTTGTAACCTATTTTTGACATTCTTTCCCCAAAATAAAAAATCCTCAGAACCAATAGATTCTGAGGATTGCACCCTGATTTACTTCATCCCCACCTTCCTCCGCGGGAAGGGTTTTAGTTCAAAGTTTTTGTCTCCGAACTAATAACTTCGAACTATAAACTCTCAGTCACAGGCAGGTCTTCTGGCTCACGGATCATCCTACTTACCAGCCTTCCCAAGCCTTTAAAGCCAAGTGGCTGTTGTGGCTTTCGTCCCCGGTTACAGCGGCGGGACCGCTCCTGCATTTAACAGGATTCCCTATTAAGCCTTTCGGCACCTGAAACTTGCGTTATTCTTAACCAGATATTAAATAAAAGTCAATAACTCTTTTTTAATCACCCCTTCTCTAAGTATTTTTATTTCATCCTCTGTCACATCCACAATCGTTGATGGCAGACCGCCTGAGGTAGGATCACCATCAATGATAAGGTCAATTTTATCTCCAAAGTATCTTATAACAGTCTCCGCATCCTGTGCAGGTGGTATACCTGAGATGTTTGCACTGGTGGATGTGATAGGAAATTCTGCAGCCCTTGCAAGCTGAAGTGCAAAGGACTCTCCCGGGATCCTGACTGCAACCTTACCGGTGCCTGCTGTAATATACTCTGATAGATTTTCTTTTGCAGGAAGGATTAAGGTAAGCGGGCCTGGCCAGAACCTGTCCATGAGGGACATCGCTGTGCGATTCACAGATGCTGTAACAATAGGAAGCAATCCTTTGTTACCTATAATCAGTGGCATCGCCTTTTCTTTCGGACGTTTCTTTAATTCATAAAGTCGCTTTAGAGAATCTTCCATATCAAACTTAGCACCAAGGCCGTAAAATGTTTCTGTCGGGTATACAATGATACCACCATAATTTAGTATGTCAACGGCCTTTTGTAATGCCTGCCTGATATCTGTTTCAGAAATTCTTATCACTATCATTACGAAATAGTAACATATCAAATAATAATATCGTTAGAAGGTTTGCATTTATTGCTTGACAAAGGCTTTTTCTATTGTGCATAGTTAGGCTATCTTTAGAGGCTCTTTCAGGGCACTTTAGAGATGTGACCAAATTTATAAAAGGAGGAAGGATGAGTACAAAGCTTTATGTAGGCAACATCTCCTTCAAGGTAACAGAGGATGACCTGAGAGACTTATTTTCTCAGGCAGGTGAGGTTGTTTCTGTGAAGCTGATTAAAGACGCAGCTACAGGCAGGCTCAGAGGATTCGGCTTTGTGGAGATGGCCACAAAAGAGGAGAGCCAGAAGGCAATCTCCATGTTTAACGGTAATGCCTTCATGGACAGAAACATTGTTGTCAATGAGGCAAAACCACAGGAAAGGCGTGAGAGAGGTGGTTCAAGGGAGAGAGGTGGTTTTGGCAGAGGAGGAAGAAGATAGGGTTTCCTGCATAGATTTTTATCCAGCCAGCAAAGTCAGGATTTCTTTAGAAGCATCGAGCCAGTTGAAAGGCCAAGTTCTTTAGAGACCACATCACATTTAGACTGAAAGAGGAAGAATATTTTCTTCCCAGTCTCAATGAGTGTCTCGAAGTTACCCTGTCCTTTGCTTATCACAAGTTGGGCATTCTTAAATGCTTCTTGGAATTCGGGGGACGTCCACTCAAGGATTGTGCCTACAATATCCGAACTATTGTCAATTACTTCACATACCTCTGTAAGGCCGGATTCTCGGGCGTCCTCCATGGTGGAGTCATTGATTACTGGAGAGCCCTTTACTGCTGCCTTTACTTTTTTGCCGAGAGAGATCAGGGTTTCTATAAGTAGCCTGTCAAATACGATTTCCCCTGCATTATCAGTCAAATAGAGGATTTCGTCTGAGATAGCGACGTCATCCCTGAATAAGATGTAGTCATCCACAGCTAATGGGTTGTAAATTGCCTTCTCGATCGTTCCTTCAATGTCCACCGAGGTAACCCCCGCACCAGAATTTTGGTGCGGGGTAAATATCCCGAAATCTATTACATTCCCTGCAATCGCAAGCCTTGAGGCTGTCCATAATGGGTCAGGACTTTCCTCAATCATATTCTTTAATTCAGGATACAACTTCAGGGCAATCTGGTTGTATTCTGACTTTATATTTTTGAATGGGTCTTTTCCGAGGAGGTGACGGATTTTTCTGTGTATGAAGGTTGTTGCGTAGGCAGGGGGTTTTGAGGTATCTACTATATTAATCTCTGACAGGATACTTTTTAAAATCCTTTCCTGTACTGATTCATCTTGCGTCCCGAGCCTGAGGGCAATAATGGACTGTTTCAGGAAACATGGAAAGCAGTCAATATGTACCTTCATTACTGTCTTTTCAGTGCCTTTGCCTTTTTCTCAACTTCTTCAGCCAACTTCTTTTTGTAGTCTTTTAGCTTTTTTGCAACCTCTGGATTTTTCCTGCCAATAATCTGGGCTGAAAGGATTGCAGCATTCTTTGCACCTGCTTTGCCTATTGCCATTGTTGCAACCGGCACCCCAGGCGGCATCTGAACTATTGAGAGAAGTGAGTCGAGTCCCTTAAGGGATGATGAATCTATTGGTACTCCTATTACCGGGATGGTTGTATGCGATGCGAGTAACCCGGCGAGATGGGCTGCCATACCAGCACCTGCAATAATTACATCAATACCTTTTTTCTCAGCCTCTGATGCAAGTCGCATGGCGTGCTCTGGTGTCCTGTGAGCAGAGGCAATGGTCATCTCGAATGGTATATCAAACTCTTTTAAAATCTCCCCTGCCTCTTTCATAATAGACAGGTCAGAATCACTTCCCATCACTATCAGAACCTTTGGTTTCATATCTTCTCCTTATTAAGTAACAAGTGACAAGTAACGAGTTCCATTATAGTTATTGAGTTTATTGAGTTTACACGGTTCATTGAGTTATTAAAACCCAAGAAACCCAAGAAACTGTGTCAACTTAATAGCCGTCACTGTTTTTTAAGTGCCCTATCCGCAATGTCCTTCCTGTAGTGCATCCCGTCAAAATATATCTTTTCTACTGCCTCATATGCCTTTGCCCTTGCGTCTTTTATGTCAGACCCGATAGCTGTGACGCCGAGGACCCTGCCACCCGAGGTAATAATATTATCATTGTTAAATGCTGTGCCTGCATGGAATACGACTACATCCTTCATTGCTTTTGCTTTTTCGAGCCCACTTATAACAACACCCTTCTCGTATTTGTCAGGGTAGCCCTTTGAAGAGACCACAACACATACTGATGCCTCTTGCCTCCACTCTATATTTATATCAGATAGTTTTTTGTCTGTAATAGCTAAAGCGATATCCATTAAATCTGTTTTGAGTCTCGAAAGCACGGGCTGTGTTTCAGGGTCTCCAAAACGACAGTTGAATTCAAGGACATAAGGCTTACCCCTGTCAACCATCAGGCCTGCATAGAGAATGCCCTTGTATTTTATGCCCTCTGAATTTAATGCCTTCAGTGCAGGTCGCATTATCTTTTCCATTACAACAGTTTCGAGTTCCTTTGTAATGAGAGGTGCCGGGCTATATGCACCCATACCTCCTGTATTTGGCCCTGTATCGCCATCAAATATGCGTTTATGATCCTGCGAGCTCACCATGGGCACAATAATCTTTCCATCAACAAACGCCATGAAAGATGCCTCTTCACCCTTAAGACACTCCTCAACTACTACCCGATTACCTGCATCACCAAAGACCCTGTCTTTCATTATAAGCCTCAGGGCATTGATCGCCTCATCAACTGTAGAAGCCACAAATACGCCTTTCCCAGCAGCAAGCCCGTCTGCCTTTATTACTATCGGAGCACCTTTTAACCTGATATACTCCTCTGCATGAAGATACGAGGTAAAGACCTTATATTCTGCTGTAGGGATTCCATGCAACCTCATAAGGTCTTTTGCAAAGACCTTACTCGATTCGAGCTGTGAGGCAGTTCTATTAGGACCGAGAATCCTTCTGCCTTCTTTTTCGAATGCATCAACAATGCCTCTTGAAAGAGGCCCTTCAGGGCCAACAATCGTAAGGTCAATCCATTCGTATTTTACAAAATCAAGAAGCGATTCAAAGTCGTTTGTATTTACATCTATGCACTCTGCAAGTTCAGCAATACCAGCATTTCCAGGACAGCAGTAAATCCTATCAACAGAACGGCTCTGGGAGAGCTTCCACACAATTGCATGTTCTCTCCCGCCTCCGCCAATAACAAGAACCTTCATGGTTTATCTCAGTGTCTGAAATGTCTCACACCTGTTATCAGCATCGCCATATTATACTCATCTGCTGCCGCAATTACCTCGTTGTCATGAATGGCACCACCTGGCTGGACGATTGCGGTAACACCAACCTCATGGAGAACATCAATGCCATCCCTGAACGGGAAGAATCCATCAGAGGCAACAACAGAACCTTGTAATGGTTTGGGTGCGTTCATCGCTCCTATCTTTGCTGAATATACCCTACTCGTCTGCCCGATGCCTATACCCACTGTCCTGTCCTTAAATGCATAGACAATGGCATTTGATTTCACATGCTTACAGACCTTCCAGGCAAAAGATAAACCCTCCAATTCCTCTGGGGTTGGCTGCCTCTTTGTTACAGCCTTAAGAGACAATATATCTACTTTCTTTGTATCCAATTCCTGAAGTAGAAGTCCTCCTGTGACTTTCTTCATGTCCCATCCTTTGATTGATTTAGACATATCAGGCATTTCTAAAAGTCTGATGTTAGGCTTTTTGGAAAATGTACTGAGTGCACCATCTGAATAAACTGGAGCTATGACAACCTCGACAAAGAGATTTGTTATTTCCCTAGCAGCCTCATCATCAACCGCTCTGTTAAATGCTATTACACCGCCAAACGCAGAGACAGGGTCTGTTTTTACAGCTTTCATATATGCATCTGCAGCAGTATCTCCAAGAGCTACACCGCATGGATTGTTGTGCTTGATTATTGCACATGCGGTCTTATCAAACTCCAGAACCAGCATGAGCGCAGAATGGGCATCAAGGTAGTTATTAAAAGACATCTCTTTACCCTGTAGAATCTTTGCATTATTAAATAAAGAGAGGCCCTCAGTCCTTTCTTTATAAAAAGCAGCCTTCTGATGAGGGTTTTCTCCATATCTAAGAAGCGATACCCTATCAAATGTCATGGTAAGTGTTTCGGGCAGGGTCTTTTCTTCTCCTGTAATTTCTGTAAAATAATCCGCAATGATTATGTCGTACTTTGAGGTGTGCCTGAAGACCTTTTTTGCAAGTTCTACCCTTGTCCTGTAACTCAGGTCACCGTTTAAGCTATTCATCTCATCAACAATCTTCTCATAGTCTGAAGGATCAACTATGACAGCAACATCCTGAAAATTCTTTGAGGCTGAACGAAGCATTGCAGGACCACCTATATCAATGTTCTCTATCGCCTCTGCAAAAGTGACCCCCGGCCTTGAGATTGTTTCCTCAAAGGGATAGAGGTTCACGACCACCAAATCTATTGTATCTATTCCGTGCTTCTTTATATCCTCCATGTCCTTCGGGTTATTCCTCCTTGAAAGAAGGCCTCCATGAATCTTGGGATGCAATGTCTTAAGCCTGCCATCAAGCATCTCAGGGAAACCAGTATATTCTGATACATCCCTGACAGGAATACCTGAATCTCTCAAGGTTTTTGCTGTTCCACCTGTCGAGAGTATCTCGATACCCATTGAGTTGAGTGCCTTTGCAAAGTCAACTATGCCTTTCTTGTTAGAAACGCTTATAAGTGCTCTCTTAATCTTTGACATCTAATCCTCCTCCTATTTTTTAATATATCCTTTTTCCATCATGCTCGTATGTTTTCCGTCGCCGATTATTACATGGTCAAGAACCCTTATCCCGATTGTCTCACCAGCACTGACAAGACGTTCTGTTATCAGTATGTCTTCGTGGCTCGGAGTGGGATCTCCACTCGGATGGTTGTGGACAAAGATAACTGATGCCGCAGACTCTTTTATCGCATCCCTGAATGCCTCCCTGGGATGTATGAGGGATGAGGTTAATGTCCCTTCAGAGATCTTGTTTTCTCTGAATATCCTGTTTTTGACATCAAGCATTGCACAGTAGAAAACCTCTTTTTTAAGGTTCTTGAACCTCGGATAATAGTAAGAATATACATCACGTCCTGAGGAAAAAACGGGTCCTTTTTCGTATGGTTCTTTAAGCAATCTTCTGCCAAGTTCAAAGGCAGCCTTTAGCTGTGCAACCTTTGCCTTCCCCATACCCTTGAAAGATGTAAATTCTGAGAGTGATGCATTTTCGATTTTCTTCAGGTCTCCGAATGTGCTTAATATCTCAATTGCAAGATCAATAGCGCTTTTACCACCTCCTCCTGTACGCAGTATTATTGCAAGGAGCTGGGCCTCTGATAGATTGTAGGCACCGTGTTTCAGTAGCCTTTCTCTGGGCCTTTCCCCTTCAGGCCAGTTTTTTATACTCTGGTACGCCATAAGCCTGTGCTGAATTCATTTCAGTAGTGAAGAGATTTTAGCATCTATGTCATCCTTTTTCCTATTTTTATTCTCGGAAACAGGTGAGTCCCTTTTCTGATCTTCTGACCTGCCTTCAGCCCGCCCCATACGATGTTCATCGTACTGCCGATTTTTTCATCAATCCCGAGTTGCTGCCAGATTTCTTGTGCGGCATCAGGCATAAAGGGATAGACATAAACTGCAATAATTCTCAGTGCCTCAGCAAGTGTATAAAGCACACCTGAGAGTTTCTCAATATTATTTGTCTTCCACAGGTTCCATGGAGCTTCGTCTTCGATTAATCTATTGGCATCATCAATGGTGTTCCACAGTTTATCAAGGGCATCTCCGAAAGAAAGTTTTTCCATATAGAGATCAAAATCTGCATAGATATTTTCTACAAAATTTTTAAGCTGAAGCTCCCTTATTACATCAACAGGCCCGTTCACATCATAAGGAGGAGGGGTAGGGATTATCCCTTCAAAATATTTTTCAATCATTGTAAGTGTCCTGCTCAGCAGATTTCCGAGGTCATTTGCAAGGTCAGTGTTGATACGCTTTATCACTGCTTGCTCAGAAAAGTCTCCATCAAGGCCAAAGGTGACCTCTCTGAAAAGAAAATACCTGAAGGCGTCAGTCCCGTATTTATTCACTATCTCATTCGGGTCAACCACATTGCCGAGAGACTTTGACATCTTCTTGCCATTAACTGTCCACCAACCGTGAGCAAAGATATTTTCTGGAAGAGATAATCCAAGCGACATAAGCATGATTGACCAGTAGACAGCATGTGTTGTGAGGATGTCTTTCCCGACGAGATGATGGGTTGCAGGCCACCAATCCTCTTGAGTGACGAGATACCTTGTTGCTGAATAGTAATTTACAAGTGCATCAAACCAGACATATGTGACGAAATTCTCATCAAATGGTAGTGGTATGCCCCATGAAAGCCTTTGTTTTGGCCTCGATATGCAGAGGTCTCCGAGTTTATTATTTTTTAAGAACCCCAGGACTTCATTTTTTCGTGTCTCGGGTAGAATATAAGAAGGATTATCTTCTATGTATCTAATAAGTCGTTCCTGATATCTGGACATAAGGAAGAAATAATTTTCTTCCTCTATATGTTCAACCGGTCTACTGCACTCAGGACAGTTGCCATCTATGACTTCTTTCTCCGTCCAGAAGCGTTCATCAGGTATACAGTACCATCCCGAATAAGCCTTTTTTTCTATCTCACCCTTATCCCATAACCTCTGTAGTATCTCCTGTACAGTCTTTATATGTTCTGTATCTGTAGTGCGTATGAATGCATCGTTTGTAATATTGAGTTTCAACCAGAGGTCCCTGAAATTTTTCACCATCAGGTCAGCATGTTTTTTTGGTGTCTGGCCTTTTTCCTCTGCTGCCTTTTCAACCTTCTGGCCGTGCTCGTCTGTACCTGTTAAAAAAAATACCTCTCTGCCTCTTAATCTGTTATATCTCGCCAGGATATCAGCAGCAATTGTTGTATAGGCATGGCCTATATGTGGGGTGTCATTTACATAATATATCGGCGTGGTAATGTAGAACTTACCTCTCACTTTTTGCGGAACCTTCTTTTGCGCCTTCTCTTGTGTCTCGGGAACTTCTTACATTTTTCTCCATACCCATGTCTTTCAGGGGATGTACTGTTTTTATGTTCTGAAGGCTGCGAGGCCGTGGCGACAATTTCTGGCTCATCTGCAACAATTTCAAGATCCACTTCTGCATCCTCTGAGATAGATACAGGAGTTTCTTCTGTCAGGATAGCATCTTCCAGAGATGTTTCATCATACTCATAGCCTAAACAGCACATAAGTCTCCCACATACCCCGGATAGCTTGCTTGTGTTCAGGACGAGTTCCTGTCTCTTTGCCATCTTGATAGAGATGGGTTCGAATGATGTAAGGAATTTTTTGCAACATAGCTCTCTCCCGCATATTCCGATGCCACCTAATATCTTTGCCTCGTCCCTTACACCTATCTGTCTCATCTCTATCCTTGTCTTGAATTTTGCGGCAAGGTCTTTGACGAGTTCCCTGAAATCAATCCTCCCCTCTGCAGTAAAATAAAAGATTATCCGTTTTCTATCGAGGGTTACCTCTGTGTATATAAGCTTCATCGGCAGCCCTCTTGCCATTATCCTCTCAAGACAGTAATCCCTTGCTTCTGTTTCAAGCTTCTCGTTTTCCTGCTTCTGATGCAGGTCTTCGTTTGTTGCCTTGCGAATTATTTTCTTTAACTCTTTTTCCGGGTTTTCTACTTCATATCGTTCTGAGATGGCATTACCTATGCTGAGGCCAAGCTCAGACTCCACGACTACAGGGTCGCCCTTATTGACCTCTATGTCGTTTATCTCAAAGTCATATATCTTCCCGCAGGGTTTGAAACGTATCCCGATTACCTCTGGCATGTTATTTACCTCACCCCTCCCTTTTCCTCAAAATAGAGCCTATGTAGTTCCATGTAAGAGACCTGTTTAGATTGAAATTGAGGTATCTCCTTACAGCATTTAATTTTTGATAATTTTCTATTATAACCTTTAAATTCATCGAATTGCTTAACTTCTTTATATCCTCTGCGAGGTCGATATTTATAAGTTTCGTCTCGTCATTAGTTATTTTCATTATTGCCATATCTCTGAGGAGGTTAAATGCAAGGTTTAACCATTTTCCCATATCTTCTTTTGATGTCCAGCCGTCTTTTTCTGCCTTCAGCATACTTTTAAGCAGTTTCATAAACCATGCCCTTTCTTCAATGAGGTCTCCTGAAATTGCAAGACCTGGTCTTCCCATTGAAAGCCTGACGAGAGTCGAGAGTCGAGAGTCAAGAGTTCCACCCCCTCCCTCACCCTCCCCCCTCGAGGGGGAGGGTTGGGTGGGGGGGACTCCTGACTGATGACTGATGACTGTTTTTATGACTTTTTCGCATGCCTCAGAAGGAAGCGGTGTGAAATTAACTCTTGAACAACGAGACTTTATTGTGTCAGGCAGACGGTCAGGGCTTGATGATATAAGGATTATCAGGCTGTCTTCTGGAGGTTCCTCGAGGGTCTTAAGAAATGCATTTGCTGCATATGGATTCATATTATCGGCTTCATCTACAATTACAACCTTCTTCCTGCCCTCAAATGGTTTGAAAGAAAGTGTATTATCAATCGCTCGAATTTCTTCTATCCTGATCTGCCCTCCTTCAGGTGAAATAAGTAAAACGTCAGGGTGAACTCCAGCAGCGATTTTTCTGCAGGAAGAACATTCATCACAACAGTCTCCCCCCCACCCCTGCCCTCCCCCTCGCCCCCCCCATAGCCTCCCCCCACAAGCGGGGGAGGACAAAGGAGGGGGGGATTTTATTATAGGGGGGAGG
>JACRGU010000060.1 GCA_016212245.1 Nitrospirota bacterium | reverse complement strand
GGTCTTACTGCAACCCTCCTGTGCATTATGTATTTTGCACGTATCATCTTGGTATCCTCCTTCTTGTTTTTTATCTCCTACTCAAAGAGTTAGGTATGCAATTTAAATTGACCTCAATCTATCCACTTTTTGGGTGGTTGTTTTAAAAATCTCTCGCTGAATAGAGCGTCCTCAAGCCCAATGTTATAATCTGCCTTTATGAATGTGACCTCTGTCTGATGCCCGCTCTGGAGATTTTTCATTGTCCTCTTTATGACGGTTGGGAAGCCTTTTATATCCTTTATTTCGTCGGCAGAGAACACCTTATAAAGTTCGCCTTTTTTGTCATAGTATTCTTCCTTAAGAGGTAGAAAATTGGCCTTGTCAATCCACGAGATTTTATAACTATAATCCACATCGCCAGCCTTTGGAGTGCTTTTTATTACATAACAATCCCTTTTTTCACTGGCTACTGGCAACTGGCTACTGGCTTCTTTGATTTCATGTGTATCATCTTCTATATCCCTTCCAGAGACATCCTCATATGTGAAATCAGAGCCGACAAAGCTTGAACGCTTATCCTGTGCAGCAATTCTTCTGACCATGTTGATCGCAGGAACAAAGAGCCACCTGTCATCATCTTTTGCAGGATACTTATAGACCATAAAAGTCATATCCTTAACATCTGCCGGTTGAAAGAAGTAGATAAAATACTTTTGATTGCCTCCTACCTCTCCATAATTCTTTCTCAACATTGTAAGCTCTCTTATCCTCTCCTGACCTCCTTTGCTTATGAGCTTCATCAATACCCTTGCCTTGAAGTCCTTGCCAGAATAGAAAAAGGCTGCCTGTGATTTTTTTATTACCTCTTCTGCTGTGAGGGCAAATGCCTCAAGAGGCAGAAGCAGTGTGAGTAACACAATCAAGAGCCTGAACATCTTAACCCTCCTCTTTTCCTTTTTTCTGTCATTCCGTGCTTGACACGGAATCCAGAGTTTCCCGTCGCAGGGACAAGTCTGGATTCCTGCCTTCGCAGGAATGACAATAGTCGTTATATTCTTTTACTTCCTATCTCTCACTTCCTAACTTCCTACTTCTCACTTTTCCCATCTATCCCCATAGCCCTGAGGATTGACATCATCGGTCACCAGTTTGTAAAGGCTGACTGAAAGAGATTCAGCCCCATAATTGCAGTAAGTATAAGCCAATTTACTGAATGCACCTGAGCCAATCCCAAGCTTATCAATACCACAAAACCTGCTATTCCTCTGAGAACCCTCTCTAACATTTTGCACCTCCCCTCTCTTCTTTGTCATTCCGTGCTTGACACGGAATCCAGTCCTTGTTTTTTCCTAGATTCCTGCTTTTGCAGGAATGACTTGAAAGTCTTAACTTATTCTGTTTTCTGCATGGAGTCCCTTTAAAAACACTTCATCCGTAGATTTAGTGATATACTCCTTTGGTGTTACCTTTGCCATTTGTGAACCCTTCTTTATGGCCCATATAAGGAGTGCGATTAGCATCCCGCTATAGAGAATTGCAAAACCATACTGGATATATGGGTTGTCGGGCAGAAGCTCGAGCATATTCTTTTCCTTTATGAATCCTTTTGAAAAGAAGATTTCATCCAGCTTATCTTTATATAAGGTGTATGGTAGATAACCAAGCATAAAACCAGGAAGGGCTGTTAACCCTGTAAGATACGCCATCCCAAGCCTTGCGTATGTCCTTATCTCACAGCCAATCATTAGAACACTTCCGATACCGAGGAGAGGACCACCTATAAGATGACCGCGATGAAATCCCCATTTATATTTACCTGCCTCCACAACCACAGGCACATCCCATCCGAGGACTATCCATGTAAACAGTATTGTGAGGTTGAACATAAGGATTGCAACTAAGAGCCCTGCAAATGGCATCAGTCCTGTAAACATGGTCTGTGTAATTCTTGCAACCTTCATAGCCTCAAAATGTTTTGGTTTAAATAAAAGGGACTTTGGTGCCATTACAGCGCACTCTGTTCCGAAGCCTGATTTTGCAATACCAAAGCCGATAAGAAAACCAACAAGCCCTTTCAGCAGAATCTCAACCCATGGCAGTTCGCCAATACTATTTGTTGCTCCGCCTTTAAACGCTGTCCAGATTGCTGATACAAATACGAGAATAAAGAAGGCAGTAAAGATAAGCCTTGTAGGGTCTTTATAAGGCCTGTGTTCAGGGTCGTAACTCAGGGTATCAATCTGGTATTCAAGTTCAACACATCTCTCAACAGTTGTTTTTACTTCCTGATGTTTCATAAATCCACCAACATTCAACCTTGACATCAGCATAAAGGCAAGATATGCAAAGGGAATGCTTACAAGTGCAACAATTATGGATGTAAGGCTCATGGCAGGGATTCCTCCAAGATAATGCCAGGCAGTGCATCCCTGTGCGATCCTTGTGCCAAAGCCAAAGATTGCACCCCCCAAAAAGGCAAGAAGTGCAATGCGTAAGGGGTATCTTACCCATGTCTTTCTTTCACGCTCAATCAGTGTTACGAGGCAGGCACCGGCTATTATCCCGACTATGACCCAGTGGATATCAGCGCTATAAACCCTCGTAATAAAATCTGTCTTCGTAATATTTTCTTCGAGTGTGCCGAACATCTTTGCGAGTCCTGTTGTTATCGGTATGGGTGTCTCATACTTGAGGAAATACAATACCTCTGCAAGTCCAACTAAAAAACCTCCCCATACAAATGACCATGGTTTTGTAAGTATATTTCTCATCTGTTATTTCTCCACTGGATAATTTTTAGTATTTACCTTGTTTATCACTGCCTTCATCTGTTCCCCTCCACGATAGTTCTTAATCCATGCGGCATAGCCAAATGCCATTGTATAGGCATCATAGCCGAGCAACCTTAAAGGGACTATCGGAAGATTTTGAAGCTGCCCTGTAGGACATACGAGGATTATCTTTTTGTCTTTCGGAAGTTTCTGAAGATTTTCAGGTTTCAGAATCTCATTGTAAGGTATATGTATCGCTCCAGGAATATGTCCTTCCTTATAATCATCAAATTTGGGCCTGACATCTACAACAAGGAAATCTGCCTTTTTTGTCTTTATCCACATGTAGATTTCATCAGCAGTCACCTGCCAGTGACCTTCTTCTATGCCTTTTATCAGCACATCAGACATCCTTTTGGCAATATCATCCTGTGCAGAAACAGGCAATGCCATAAATGCCATAGAGATTACCATGAAAAATACAATCAGATACTTCATAATCTTTTTCATTTTTCTTGCCTTCCTTAAGTTCTTGCTCATCGTGATTTCGTCATTCCCGTGTAAACGGGAATCCAGAAGGCTAAAAAACTGGATTCCTGCTTCCGCAGGAATGACAAAAAACTGCCTTAGTCCGTTGCTCAGGGGTCACACCCCTGTTTAAAATTTACTCTCAACCTATCCCCAGTCGGAAATCCTTTACCTCCTTGACCACATCCTTGAGTTTTACATTTATCTGTCCTGTTATGTCCTGCCACCCTTTCCCGGCTTTTTTCATGGCAACAATATCTTTGTAAGACCTTTTTGATAGATTTGACAGGACAATCACTGTAACCGCTTCTCCTGGAGGAAACTCCTTAATCAGAATCTCGGTTGTCTCTGGCTTCTGGGTATCAAAGAAATATGCCTTAGCCTTCTTCTCAAATTCCTTGAGGTTTTTCGATTGCCGTTCGTTAATCTTTTTTATCAACCGATCCAGCTCCTCAGGTTCTGACCGCCTTGCAGCAGAAGAGGTCAGAGGGAGGAAAAGGGTTAGTGCAAGAAGAATAGCCAAAACTTTCCTTAGTCTTAACATTCTTATCTTAAACCTCCCTTAAACAACCATCCCTGTAAAAGTGTTATCAGTGCTGGAAGATAGATTATCGTCATTACTGCACTCAGCATCATCATACTCACGATGAATGCACCAACGGTTATATATGGTGTCAATGGTGCAAAGAGCATTACAGAGAAGGCAGCAGCAAAGAGCACGGCATTACGCATTATCCCTTTACCAGGTCTTGCAGCAGTCCAGAGTAGCGCTTCAGTCAGGAGTCCAGAGTCAAGAGTCAAGAGTTTAGGATGTTCTGTTTTTAACTTTTGACTTCTGACTTCTGACCCCTGACTTTCTGTTAGTCTCTGTTTAAACCTGCTTATAAAATGTATCGCAAAGTCTACTGCCATCCCGAGAGAAAGGCAACTTAATACTGAAATTGGCATATCAAAGTCCTTGCCGATAAAGCCGACAACTCCATAGATGAGAAGTATGGTAAATAAGAGAGGCATGTAGCCAACTATTGCCCATTTCACAGACCGGAAGTTAAATACAAGAATAACAAAAACTACAATCAAAGCGAGGATAAATCCCCTGAGCATGTCATAGAGAACCTCATCGTTCCATACGAGATTGAAATATGCAATGCCCGATGGCTTAAATTCCATTGGGGTTGGATGTGTCTTCTTGTATTCCTCCACAGCTTTTATCACATCCCTCATCGCCTGCACATCCCAAGTCTTTAACTGCACCCATATATTCGCTTTCTGGAATGGGTAATCAACCATATTATCTAAGTCAGAAGGTTTTGCAGACATAGAGAACATGAATAGGTACTGGCCTATCTCCTCTTTTGTCTTCGGTACAGCATCGTATTGCGGATCATCATCGTGCAAAACTCTGTTTACCCTCTCCACAATATCAACAACAGATGTGGTCTTTCCAACCATAGAGAGTTTTTCAAGATGCCTCTGAAGACCTTCTATATACCGCATAGCCTCTGGAGTTTTAATGTATTCCTCTTCCTTTGAAATAGCGACAACATATCCGAGGGATGTGCCACCGAGGGCCTGATTCATGACAGTATCAGCAATACGGACTTCACTGTTTTTCTTAAACCATTCCACCATGTTGTTATTGACCACGATCCTTGTTGTCCCGATGACTGCAGCTACAAGGAGGATGAGACCTACAAAGACAGTAGCCTTTGGCCTGTGGGCACCAAAACTGCCGAGGTTTTTCAGGAGCTTCGTAGTCCTGCTTAGCTCAATGTCCTCCCTTTTAGATGCCCTTTCTATCTTTTCTTCTTTTATAAAAGTAAGAACTGCAGGGATAAAACTGAAGCTTAAGAGTCTCAACACAATTGTGCCGAATGCGACAAGACCGCCAAAGACCTTGACAGGAATTATATGCATGAGCATGAGAACGGCAAAGCCTGCTGCTGTGGCGAGAGCGGTGTACCGCACAGGGCGGCCCACAGCATGCATGGTCTCGAGGATTGCGGCCTTTTTATCTTTCCTCTCACGGTATCGGAAATAATATTCATTAAAAATATGGATACTGTCAGTTGCTATGGCCATTAAAAACACAGGGCTCATGGAACTCATTATATGAATGGGAAAACCTAATCCTATTAATAATCCCATGCTCCAGATTATGCTTATCATTGCAACCATCATCATCGAGATAGATAAAGAGAGATTCCTGAACATAAGATAGATAGCAATAAACATTATCATGCCCGCTATTGGCGAAAAGATTGCCATGAGTTTGAACATTACAGCCCCGAAGGTATCCCTCGCAACCGGGTCACCTGCTACATAATATTTCTCTTCCCCTTTTTCCTTCTTTATTATCTCTCTTATCCTGTCTGCTATCTCTTTGCCGTTGGCACCTTTTTCGAGAGGTACATAGATGGCTGTGGTCTTTCCGTCTTTAGAGATGATGCGGTCGACAAAAAGAGGATTTTCAAAAAGCATCTTCTTTAAAGACTCAATCCCCTCATCCGTCTTAGGGACTTCCGTCATAAGTGGAGCTACCTTTAAAATCCCTGTCTCTGCTGCCACATTCGTTATAGTCGAAAAACTATTCACATCCCTTGCTGCAACTCCTTTAATCTTTAAGATCTCATCTGTAATCCTGATAATCTTTCCGAGCGTTTCCCTGTTCAGGATACCCTTTTCATTTTCGATCCCAACCATAATCATATCCTCATAAAGACTAAATGTCTTTTCTACTTCGTCGTTCCAGACCCTTACATCAGATGTCTCAGGCAGCATGTTCTTAGGATTTGTATCTGTCTTCATCTTCGGAAATTGTGTCATGAAGATGAGGGTGAAGATTATTGCCAGAATAACAATTAATCTGGGATGTTCAACCGAAAATTCAATGAGTGAAAACCTTCGCATACACACCTCCTATATATTCAAGAATATTAATATTTGCATATATTTTTGTTTTTAAAATGTTAGATTCATATCAGCCTGAATTACCACCTCTTTATAATATTTTGCAGGGTCAGCAACCTTTACACCTTCTATTAAATCACTTGGTGTCATCTCAAACAAAGATATATTCAATGGACATGCAAAAACTGTAGCGCCTTCAGCAATCAACATTATGAAAAGGTCTTCAACAGAAGGCAGATTCAATTCATCCATCTTTTTCATCACAGCATCACTAAAATCTTTTGGTACATCAGGCATACATTTAAGTTCTTTCACTTTATCTTTATGAACTGCATTTATTCCCCTTGAGCCAAAGAATATCGTGACCTTTGAACCTTCCCTGAGCAGGCTTAATGCTGTCATGAGGGCATTGTATACCTGACACAATTCATCATGGAAACACATTATGGATACATTTTTTGTTACTTTTGTCATCTTGCAACCTTAAATTTCTTTACCAGTCTCCCCCCTTCCTCAAGCTGTTCAAAAAGGACCTCCCGCATCATCCCGCAGACCTTAACTATCTTTGGATTGGCGATGCTGTAGTAAATATTAAGCCCCTCCCTACGTGTAACAACCAGCTTCTTAGAACGAAGGATGGCTAAATGTTGCGATACATTCGCCTTCGGAATCTTTAACTGCTCCACCAATTCTGTAACAGTTAACTCCCCATCCTTGAGGGCATCGATTATCTCAAGCCTCTTAGGATTCCCTAAGGTCTTACATATGTCTGCCTGAAGGCTGAAAATATGTTTATTCACAGTTTCTAATATTAGAATATATTAACTTAATATTTTTGTCAAGTACTTTTTAAGCAGTGATAGCATCCAAAATTTAGGCCTGAAGGTCAGTTCTACGAAATACAAATGCAGTTCCCTTTTCTGTCATTCCCGCGCAGGCAGGAATCAAGTAAAATCAGTTTATTTGGTCTGAATTATTCACGGCAACTTACTCAACCCGTGCTTCATCTTCCATAAGAAGTACCTCTCAAATCCTATCTTCATCCATTTTGCAAATATGGTCTTTTTAAGTGTTGTCTCCTGTCTCGGTGGAAGCAGTGGTTTTGCCCTCATGTATCCAGCCGTCTTACCCATATCCATTATGCAGATGACATCCATTTCATAGGGCTTTGGTGGCACTCCACCTGAAATCTCTGCTGCTATGGCATGGGCTGCTGTCTTTGCCATCCTTACAGTCATATATCCTGTCTTAGGCACACCTATTGGCACAGGTGTCTGTTCAGGAGGAAGTATGGCAATAGCAACCCCTACAGTAAAAATGTTTCTGTGGGTTTTGTGTCTCATGTGCTCATCTACAGGGATAAAGCCCCTCGGATTTCCGAGATGGGCAACTGCAGGCACGCCCTTCATTGCAGGTGCAAACATCGCAAGTTTAAACGGAATCTTTGTTCCATTCTTGAGTCTCACCTCATCAGGCGCAATCTCTTCAACAGCAGTATTTGTTATAACCTTTATATCCCGATTTGAAAACTCATCCTCCATCCATCTACGGGAGATACCAAGACCACCAATACCAAAATGGCCTATATAAGGCTCTGATGTTACAAATGTTATCGGCACTTTATGGCGTATCTTCCTCCTTCTGAGTTCGGTATCGATCTCAAATGCATATTCATATGGAGGGCCAAAACAGCTTACACCCTGAACAGAGCCTATGACTATTGGCCCCGGAGCTTCAAGAAACTTATCACATGCTTTTCTTGCCCTTTCTGCCTGCTCAAGGGTGAATATGCATTCTGTATGTCCTTTCTCTGGACCAAGTCCTGGGACCTCTTCAAAGGCAAGATAGGGGCCGGTTGCTATAATGAGATAGTCATAGAGAATTTCCCTCGTTTCTGTCATAACCTTAGAGCTATCAGCATCCACACCCTTAGCCTCTTCATGGATGAATGTTATCCCTTTTCTTTCTAATATTGGCATCAATGGTAATGTTATATCCTCAGCACTCCTCCATCCCATTGCAACCCATGGGAGGGATGGTATGAATACAAATTTATCTTGGTCACATAAAAGTGTTATCTCGGCCTTTTTACCGAGTAGCCTTTTTAATTCAAATGCTGTTGTAAGCCCTCCGAAAGAGCCACCTATGATTACTATCCTCGCCATGTTACCTCCCCTAAAACATTCCTACCACTTTATCTTCTTCAGCTATCAAGTCAATAAGCTCGTCATGGTTCAACTTCTTTATGCCTTTCTCAAGCCCTTCGTCTTTTAATCCTCTGAGTCTCATGTCCTCGTCAAGGATATAGGCCCTTCCGCAGAATCCTCCAAGCCGTTCTTTCTGTGCAAAATAGATACCATTCTGCATAAGGACTACATCGGCTGCCATGTCCCGCGCAAGTTTCACTCCCCTTTCACCGTCTGGTGTCTCAGGTGGACTTTTTACTATTACAAGCATGTTACCCTCCCATCGTTCTTAAGCTAAATCTAAATGGCAGGATATAGTATTTGAGCGGTTTCTTTTGCCGATATTCCATAAAGGATATTTCAAAAGATAAAGAGGCAAAAGCCTCGGAGTCCCGATTTTATCGGGACGAGAATGAGCGAAAATATTATATCTTGCCATTGTATCACTCAATCAAAAAATCATTGTTGTCTTTGCCTCTTTAACCATCTCTGCTATCTCAGCACCGTTGGCAATCTTCACACCTTCAATGAGTTCTTCTGTATCAATATGCTGTTCTTTCAATGAGAGTTTATCAGCATAGACCTCAACACCCATCTCAATACAATCCTTCAATGCTACACCAAGATTAGTAAACCCTGTACCTGATTCATCCTGCCCTTCACGGGCAAGTAGAACTCCACCATCCACCATAATAAGAATAACTTCCAGTTCACTGGTTACTCCTCCCATTGCATGCCTGACAGCCTCTGCTGCGTTTATATCGCCATATGGCGATCTTCTCAGAATCATTGCAATTTTCCCCATAATATCCTCCATCATAAATTTTGGACATGATATTACCTTTGAGCGGTTTTATTTTGCCTGAAAAACAGGATGTTTTTCAGGCAAAATACCTCGGAGACAGACAGGATGTCTGTCGAGAATGAGCGAAAAGGCAATATCGTGTTCATACTACACACCTATATTCAGCCAGATATCCGCTTCACCCATGGTCTTGAAAAGACCCTTAAGAGAGCCCACCTCTGTGCCATCTAAGTAATCATCCTTCGCTGCACGGCGAAAGTTCATACAGCCACCTCAGAGATAGACCTTTAAACCATTTTGGATTAACTCACCGAACTTCTCTTCTGCATTTGTTATTCCCTTTGCTTTTTGGCCTTTGAGAAAACAATATACTCCATCACCTGAGGCAATGAGCTTTACTACATGCCCTTTGTTCAAAGCAGATTCAGCAATCCTGACTGCAGTCAATGTGTTTTCGTATGAGTATGGTGATGTAGATAAAAATAATGTAAATATTTTACTCATAAATTCTTCACCTCTTTTCCTAAACTAAAACCGCCGAACTCATTACTACGAACTCCGAACTTAAATCTTACCTCCTCCTTTCTCCTGGATATGTGCCTTTTTTTGTTACAGGGCAACATGCAGGGGCTGGTAACTCCTCCATATAGTCTTTTTTTAGAACCTCTAAAATATCAGGTATTATTGGATCCTTAAGAAAATAGCATCTAAGCCTTCCATCCATGTAGTAGTCTACTACTCCATATTGCCTGAGAAGTGATAGATGTTGTGAGACATTTGGCTGGCTTATTGACAGGAATTCCTCAAAGTCACTTACACATTTTACACCCTTTAAAAGTTCATCAAGGATTCGAATCCTTACAGGATGGGCAACTACCCTGAGAAGTTCTACCCTCTTACCTATTGACCTCACTTGAGACCTCCTTAAGTTTTATATTCATATATAATAATATTTGCATATTTTTGTCAAGGGAAAAATTTAACAGCTCAAACCTCGAATGCATCCTTGATATGCTCGATCTCGTATTTACCATAATTCTTGTAAATACTCAGGACATCGAATCTGGCCGGGCATTCTTTTTTCTGTTTCTTCAGATAGAGCAGGGCTAATTTTTTCAATTTTTGTTTCTTCTTTGTATGTACTGCCTCAAATGGATAACCGAAGGAATCATCTGTTCTTGTTTTTACTTCAATAAATACGATGGTCTCGCCATCTTTTGCAATAATATCAATCTCACCTATCGGGGTTTTATAATTTCGGGCAATGATTTTGTAACCACTACTCTTTAGAAATTTTACTGCGAGGTTTTCACCCTCAATACCAAGAGATTTCATTACCCTCAAGCCTGTCGAGCAACTTTGGAATACCTTCTATATCCTTTATATCCTTCTGGCAGAGTATCTTCAGGAGTTCCCTGAATGTAGAAAATTCTTCCCAGTGCCCTTTGAGATGTCTGCTTAATGTCCTGTTCAGATTCTCACCCTTGCTATCCCAGTCTAACAGTACAATTACCCGGTGAAACCTCTCTGCAACATCCCCACAGAATTCATAAAGACTCTTGCCTCTATGGAGTGTGATAATCTCACCAACAAGGCCAAGCCTCCTTAGTGCAAGTGCATCCCTCTTCCCCTCAACGATTACAGGTATTCTTTTATTCACCTCATAGAGGGTCTCAAGGACTCCTCTTAACCTCTCAGCCCTCTCTACATCACTTATAGAGGGCGCATTCTTCTGTGTATTCAGCATGTCTAAACCTTAAAAAGGATTCAAGGATTCGAGCGAAAAGAAGATTTTCCACTTGACCACCGGACCCCTTGAATCCTGGACCCCTACGAAACTCTATGTGCTTATAATTGGACCGACGTTCACTATACATAATAGCAATTTCCGGCCTTCTTAGTCCAATTTTTAGCCATCCCACGAGTTGACATTCATTGTATTTTCATATATGTTAACCATATGGCTGCAAAATTAGGTCAGCTCCTTATAGCCGCGAATATTATTTCTGAAGATCAATTAATACAGGCATTAAATCTCCAGAAAAAAGAAGGTGGAAGGCTGGGGACAAATCTTGTAAAATTAGGCTTTATAACAGAGGATAAACTTGTAACATTCCTGAGTAAACAGTATGGCGTACCTGCAATAAACCTCGCAGACTATAAAATTGACCCGGCAGTATTAAAACTTATCCCCTCTGACATGGCCAAAAAATATCTCATTGTGCCTGTTACAAGGGTCGGGGCGACCCTGACTGTAGCAATGGCAGACCCTTCAAATATCTTTGCGATTGATGATGTAAAGTTTATGACCGGCTATAATGTGGAGGTTGTTGTCTCGAGTGAGTCTGGAATAATCAATGCAATCGGCAAGTATTATATGGGCAAAGGTGAAAGCCTTGTTGTAGCAAAGACCGCTACAACACAGGTTCTACAGGCAAAGGACTATACCCTTTCCGAAGAAGAATTCACAGGGGCCGAGGCAACATTTATTGAAGAAGGCCCTACAATTGATGTTGATGCGTTCGACAGGGTAGTCGGCAGTGCCCTTGAGGGTATAGAGACTATAGAAGAAAGAGAAGATACTGAGGTCGTAAAAGAAGTCGAGGCCCCGATAGTAAAACTCGTCAATGGAATATTTGTAAATGCGATAAAGGCAGGGGCAAGCGATATCCATATAGAACCTTATGAGACTTCTCTCCGCGTCAGGTACAGGGTTGATGGTGTGATGTACACTGTTATGAACCTGCCTATAAAGATTAAAAATGCCCTGACCTCGAGGGTAAAGATAATGTCACGCCTTGATATTGCCGAGAGAAGGTTGCCCCAGGATGGAAGAATAAAGCTTAAGCTCGGCAAGAAAAGGGAGATTGATTTCCGTGTCTCAACTCTGCCGTGTCTTTTCGGTGAAAAGACTGTTTTAAGACTCCTCGACAAGTCAAGCCTCCAGGTCGACCTTACTAAACTCGGGTTTGAAGAAAAGTCCTTACAGGACTTCATGGAGGCACTTAACAAACCTTACGGAATGATATTAGTCACAGGCCCTACAGGAAGCGGTAAGACAACAACACTTTATTCTGCACTTATCTATCTAAATAAACCCGATACCAATATCATGACTGCAGAAGATCCTGTTGAGTATAATTTTCTCGGGATTAACCAGGTCCAGGTTAAAGAAGAGATTGGTCTCACGTTTGCATCAGCCCTCAGGTCTTTCCTCAGACAGGATCCTGATATAATCATGGTAGGTGAGATAAGAGATTTTGAGACAGCAGAAATAGGTGTTAAGGCAGCACTGACAGGACATCTCGTCTTGAGCACCCTGCATACAAATGATGCCCCAGGCACAATAAGCAGGCTCCTGAATATGGGTATAGAGCCATTTCTCGTCTCTTCATCTGTAATCCTTATCCTTGCCCAAAGACTCGCAAGGAGAATCTGCAAGGAGTGCAAGGAGGAGGAAAGGGTTCCTATATCAGCACTTGTTAAGGTTGGTTTTTCCGAGGAAGAGGCAAAGACAGTCACCTCCTACAAAGGTAGGGGATGCCCTACCTGTAATAATTCAGGCTATAAAGGCAGGGTAGCACTCTATGAGGTTATACCTATAAAGGATGAACTGAAGGAATTAATACTCGAGGGTGCATCTGCGAGTGAGATTAAAAAGGCTGCTATACGCCTGGGAATGAAGACATTGAGGATGAGTGGCCTTACAAAGGTAAGGGAAGGAATAACTTCTATTGAGGAGGTTATGAGGGTAACATTCGGGGATTAGGGGAGTGAGTGATGGCAACGCTTTATGACTTACTGAAGATGATGATTGAAAAAGGGGCCTCAGACCTTCACATAACAACTGGGAGTCCACCAAGACTGAGGATTGATGGAAAGCTTATCCCTGTTGACCACCTCGATCTTGACACAAAAAAGTGGGGTGGTGTAGTTTTCGCGGAGTCACAGAGCGATGGAAAGCCTACTTCTCTTGACCTGAAGCCATTGGATCCTGCAGAGACAAAGGCATTATGCTACAGCATACTCACAGATGCACAGAAACATAAATTTGAGGAAAATAATGAGCTTGATTTGTCTTTTGGCATCAAGGGACTAAGCAGGTTCAGGGCAAATATCTTTATGCAGAGAGGGGCTGTTGCAGGTGCATTCAGGACAATTCCATTCCAGATTATGACCTTCCAAGAACTCGGACTACCTGAAGTGGTTAATGAACTTGTAAAAAAGCCGCGGGGTCTCATCCTTGTTACAGGGCCAACAGGAAGTGGTAAATCTACAACCCTCGCTGCCATGGTTGACAGGATAAACTCAGAGAGATATGACCATATAATAACAATAGAGGATCCCATAGAATATCTTCACAGTCACAGAAAATGTCTGATTAACCAGAGAGAGGTAAATGCTGACACAGCATCATTTAAAGATGCCTTAAGATATGTCCTCAGGCAGGATCCTGATGTAGTTTTGATTGGTGAGATGCGCGACCTTGAGACAATTGAGGCAGCCCTTACAGTCTCAGAAACAGGCCATTTAACACTCGCCACATTGCATACAAACTCTGCTGTCCAGACAATAAACCGTATCATAGACGTGTTTCCGCCCTATCAACAGGAGCAGATAAGGGTTCAGCTATCTTTTGTCCTGGAAGGGATACTCGCTCAGCAGCTTATCCCTAAGAAATCCGGACAGGGAAGGGTTCTCGCGGTTGAGCTGCTGGTGCCGAATCCAGCAATAAGAAATCTGATAAGAGATGACAAAATACACCAGATATATTCAATGATGCAGACCGGCCAAGCAATATTTGGTATGCAGACGATGAACCAGTCATTATTCGACCTTTATTCAAAAGGACTCATATCATATGAAGATGCCCTGGGGAGGTCACCTGTACCTGACGAG
>JACRGU010000008.1 GCA_016212245.1 Nitrospirota bacterium | reverse complement strand
GGTGGTATGCTCTGGGCGTGCATGAACTATGACGGTGATGTAATGTCTGATATGGTTGCCTCAGGGTTCGGCAGCTTAGGGCTAATGACCTCCGTCCTGTTATCCCCTGATGGAAAATATGAGTATGAAGCAGCTCATGGCACTGTGATGCGGCATTATCGTGAGTACTTAAAAGGAAACCCAACCTCTACCAACTCGGTTGCCTCTATTTTTGCATGGGCCGGGGCAATTGCTAAGCGCGGGGAACTGGATGGCACCCCAGAAGTTGTAAGGTTTGCAAGGACCTTAGAAAAGGCTGTCATAGATACTATTGAAGGTGGTGTTATGACGAAGGACTTAAAACTGATTGCAGAGCCGCCTGTGGAGAAATATGCACTTACCGAAGAATTCATTGATGCAGTCGCAGACAAAATGACTAATGACTAATGACTATTTTAAAGGTGGTTTTTTGCTGCCTCTACATCCAGCTTGATCTGTTGAACCAATGCATCTACGCTGGGAAACTTCTTTTCATCCCGGATCCTGTGGATGAAATATAAGGTAATTTTTTCTCCATATATGTCTTCATTTAAGTCGAAGATATTAGCCTCGGTGGTCAGGATATCCTTGCCAAATGTAGGGCGATACCCAATGTTAGCTATACCGTTATAGTGCTGGCCCCTGAGAAAGACCTTAACTGCATATACACCCTTAGCAGGGATTATTTCATGTTCTGGCACAATATTGGCAGTCGGGAATCCTAATGCCTTACCCCTTCCATCTCCCTGTACAACGATTCCAGTGATAGCATAAGGTCTTCCTAATAATTTTGCAGCGTGTTCAATCTCACCATCTTTTAACAGGTTTCTTATCTTTGTGCTGCTTACAACCTCGCCGTTAACTGCTATATAATCAATCTCGTTTACCCTGAAACCTAACTCTACGCCGAGGTCCTTTAATCTTTCTATATTCCCCTTACGTCCTCTTCCGAAGCGGTAGTTGTGCCCGACGAAGATCTCCTTTACATTCAGGGAATCATATAAAATATCCTTTACAAACTCTCCCGGACTCTTTGATGCAAACTCCAGGGTAAAGGGAATTTTTACAAGCACATCAACACCCATGTTTGTAAATAGCGTTATCTTCTCTTCATAGATGCTTATCAGAGGTGGACACTTATCTGGTGCTAATATCTTTAAGGGATGGGGGTGAAAGGTCACTACCACGCTGGTCCCGTTGATCTCCTTTGCCCTGTCTATCACCATTTTTACAAGTGCCTGATGACCAAGGTGCAGACCATCGAAGTTTCCGAGTGTGACTACACTATCCTTGCATTTCCCTGAGATATCATTCAAGTCTGTTATCAATTGCATAATTATTTACCCAACATATCCGTCATCTCTTTATAAATAGCATGGCCGATTGCAATCCCCATGTCTATGATTTCTGGACCATATTTTTTACCCGTCTGGGTGCGAAAGGTATCCTTAATACCTTCTATATATTTTATGTTTCCCATAAAATTTTCATGCAATGTTTCTATCGGCACATTGGTTGAATTCAACATTAACCATAGGGTGGTGGTGAAGTTATCAGGTCCCCACCTGAATTTATCCGCATCATAAAGTGAATCACTGATTAGCCCGGCTGTTTCGTCTTCAGATTCTAAAACCTCTTTGAATGCCTCATGATTTCTGATAGCAGCTACGATGTATCGTCTATAGTGACTTTCTATCTGAAAATCATTTAATATCCTTTTAGCTTCTTCACCTCCAACAATGGTATGGTCTTTTTCTTTGCGTTTTATATCATGCAGGAGTCCTGCTATTTGTACATAGATAATAAGCCTGCTTACTATCGTGCTGTCCAGGTTATAAATTCTGCCCTCAACCTGTATGATGGTTCCCGCGTCTACTGCTACTGCCTCGGCATGGGCCAACCCGTGCCCTGGATCCATCAAAGATTCGTCGAGATAGGACCTGCATTTTTTCAGGATTGAATTTGTCCTTAGAGATTCAGAAGATATCTGCATCTCCTTTTTATGATTGGTATAAAAAGATGGTGTACCTAAGGCCTCAGAAATTCTAAGGGCCCTTTGTTTTAGCCTTGAGTAAGCCAGATCAGTCAATTGTGTTACTTCCTTCCACTTTTTATATTTTATAATAAGCCTTGAGATGCTATTGTTTCAAGGTCGTTTTACATAGATACTACTGATTTATCAAAGGTGTACATCACGCAGGAATAGTTTTTGTAAAATTTGATATAATTAGAGAGGTGTTTTCAGGTGAAACTAAAATTCATCATTATACTGATAGTTTTCTCGATTACATCTGGAGCTTTTGCAGGAGGCTATTTTGCAATCAGCAGGGGTATCCCATCTGTTGAAGAGCTGAAGCAATATAAGCCAACAACAGGCACAAAGATATATGCTGATGACGATGTCCTTATAGGAGAGCTTAAGGCAGAAAAAGGCATATTTGTCCCCATAAATAGAATACCAGAGCACATGATAAATGCGGTAATAGCGGTTGAGGATTCAAGGTTCTGGAGACATAAAGGCATTGATTATCTTGCCATAGTGAGGGCGATTATAAAGGACGTTCTTTATGTAGAGCTCAGGGAGGGTGGAAGCACAATAACCCAGCAGCTCGCAAAGGTGATGTTCCTTACGCCGGAGAAAACTCTAAAAAGAAAGCTCAGGGAGGCAGCCCTTGCGATAAAGATGGAAAAGAACTTAGATAAGAAAGAGATCCTCGAGCTCTACCTGAACAAGGTCTATTTTGGTCATGGAGCATATGGCGTTGAGATGGCTTCGAGGATATATTTTGGGAAATCAATAAAGGATATAACCCTGTCCGAGGCTGCACTCATTGCAGGTCTCATAAAGGCACCTTCATTGTATTCTCCATACAACGACCTGACAAAGGCCAAAGAGAGACAGCAGATTGTGCTTTCACGCATGGAGGAAGAGGGCTATATTAAAATGTCCGAGAAAGAGAATGCATTAAAACAGCCTATTTATCTTTCAAGTGTAAGAAGGGGAATAGAGGCAAATAACTACTTCATAGAATACATAAGAAAATATCTTGAAGAGAAGTACGGTGAAGAAACTGTATATAAAGGAGGGTTAAAGGTATATACAACATTGGATAGAAGGGCACAGTTATCTGCTATGAAGGCGCTGCAGGAAGGACTCAGGGAACTTGACAAAAGAAGAGGATGGCGTGGACCATTAGAACATAAAAAAGATATAGATATTAAAAAAGAGATGAAGAGTAAGGAGCTTACAACCAGGGTTGTTACAAACCCAGAGGATATCTCTTCTGGACTTGTCCTTAAGGTCACCAACAGGGAGGCCCTAATAAAGACGAGAGGCATCATAGGGAGACTTTCGATTGAGGATGCAAGATGGGCCTCAAATGTTATTGATCCAAAGAAGGGCACGCGTAGGGTTTTGAAAGATTTTAAGTTGACACAGATACTTAAATCAGGGGATATAGTGAAGGTGAGCATAAAAAGTATACGTGGCAGAGATGTCCGTCTTTCGCTTGAGCAGGAACCGGATGTAGAGGGAGCAATGGTCGCTCTGGAGCCAGATACCGGATTCATCAGGGTAATTATTGGTGGATATGATTTTGTAAAGAGCGAGTTTAACAGGGCTGTATATGCAAAGCGTCAGCCAGGTTCTGCATTCAAGCCGATTATCTACGCATCTGCCATGGATCATGGTTTTACCCCTGCAAGTATCATACAGGATGAGCCTGTGACATATCCTGGTGGCCCGAGAGGTGAATGGAGTCCTGAAAACTATGACCATAAATTTTATGGGCCAACACGTCTGAGAGATGCATTGGCCTATTCGAGAAATGTGGTCACAGTAAAATTGGTTGAGTCAATCGGAGTAAATAGTGTGATAGACTTTGCAAGGGCTATAGGATTTCAGGGAGAGATGCCAAGAGACCTCAGTATTGCTCTCGGTTCAATGAGCATTACTCCGATGGAACTTGCCTTATGTTACACTGTATTTGCAAGCAACGGTATGAAGGTAAAACCTATTGCGATTAAATATATCACAGATTCAAAGGGGAGGGTTCTTGAAAGCAATGAACCAGAGGCGCAGCAGGTTATAAGTCCTCAGACTGCATTCCTGATCACCTCGATGATGGAGGATGTTGTGAAATACGGGACAGGGTGGAGGGCAAAGGCACTCAGCAGGCCTGTTGCCGGAAAGACAGGGACGACAAACGAATACAGAGACGCATGGTTTGTGGGCTATACTCCAGATTTAGTCTCTGCTGTCTGGGTTGGTTTTGATGATATGAGACCTCTCGGCCCTCAGGAGACAGGCGCACGTGCAGCATCTCCTATCTGGGTGTCTTTCATGAAAAATGTCCTGAATGGAGAACCTGAAGAATTTTCTTTCCCTGAGGGTATAGTCACTTATCCAGTAGACCCTGCAACAGGGCTTCTATCGAGGAATGAGGCAGGTGCTGTAAAGGAGTATTTTAAGGAAGGGACACAGCCGAAACAATATTCTTCGTCTTCTTCAACTATGGAGAGGAAGGAACCCTCAGACCTTAACTTTGATTAGGAGGGGCGGTGTTAAATCCTGCAATCTTCAGACAGTATGATATAAGAGGGATATGGGGAAAGGACCTCACAGAAGAGGTTATAGAAAAGATAGGCAGGGCATTTGCAGTTTATCTGAGGGACATCCTTAAAAAAGAAAAAATAAAGGTGAGCATTGGAAGAGATGTGCGACTGAGTTCTCCTGCTATACTTGAGGCATTGTCGCATGGGCTCCTTGTTAGCGGAATTGATGTTGTAGATATTGGCGTATGCCCAACTCCTCTTCAGTACTTCTCTCTATTCCATCTCCCTGTTGACGGTGGAGTGATGATTACCGGAAGCCACAACCCTCCTGAATTCAATGGCATGAAACTCAGTGTGGGTAAAGAGACTCTTTATGGAGATAGGATACAGGATGTAAGAAGGATAGCTGAAAAGGATGATTTTATTTGGGGTGCAGGAACAATTGAAGTATATGAGATAATCCCAGAATATATAGAACATCTCAAGACAGGGTTTCCTTCGCTTGGCAGGATAAAGGTTGTGATTGATGCGGGTAATGGCACAGGTGGCCTTGTTGCACCACAACTAATGAAGGGCCTCGGCTGTGAAGTGATAGAGCTTTATTGCGAACCTGATGGGAACTTTCCAAATCACCATCCTGACCCTGTAGTAATGGAAAATATAAAAGACCTTATTGCAAATGTAGCAGCCCATGGTGCAGACCTTGGAATCGGCTATGATGGAGATGCTGACAGGATTGGTGTTGTTGATGGGGATGGTGATGTAGTATGGGGAGACAGGCTGATGATAATCTTTGCAAGGGACATCATTGAAAGTCAAAAGTCAAAAGTCAAAAGTCAAAACTCAAAACTCAAAACTCAAAACTCAAAACCCCTGACCTTTGTGGGTGAGGTTAAGTGTTCTCAAATAATGTATGACGAGATAAAAAGGCTTGGAGGGGATCCTATTATGTGGAAGACCGGCCACTCCCTTATAAAGAGCAAGATGAAGGAGACAGGCGCACTGCTTGCAGGTGAGATGAGTGGCCACATATTCTTCTCTGACAGATATTTCGGATACGACGACGCTATATATGCGAGCTTGAGGCTCCTTGAGATACTTGCAAAGAACGGAAGCCCCTATTCCATAAAGCGGCTCTTAGCAGATGTGCCTGAGAGTGTGTCAACACCTGAGATAAGATTTGAATGCCCTGATGAGATAAAGTTCAAGATAGTTGATAAGGCAAAAGAGGCATTCAGGGATTATCCTCTTAATGATATTGACGGTATAAGGATTAATTTTGATAAAGGATGGGCACTTATCAGGGCTTCAAACACCCAGCCTGCGCTTGTGATGAGGTTTGAGGCAAAAGACGAAGAATCTCTCAGGGGGATAAAGGAGTTTGTCGAAGGGAAACTCAATGCTGTGATGGCCCCGCTGTTACAAAAATTTAGCGATAAAATAAATACAATGTAATGTAACTGCGGGGTTAATCAGCCCTTTTCTTGATAGTCTTGGATAAGAATACAACACAGTCCTCGCATATCCTGCCTGATTCCCTCTGGCATATCATCCTGTTTAGCTCCCAGCATGGCTTTGTCCTGTCTATATATGCAGAGCACTTATTTCTTCTCTCCTCTGAACACCCTATTATCTCCCAGCATGGTGCATAATCAAGCAGCTTCTTTATGCCTTCAATGCTGATCTTTCTGTTATGTATAAGGTCTCTTATGCATCTAAGCCATTTTATGTCATTCTCAGAATAAAATCTGTTTTTATTCCTCCGGGCTGGTTTTATCAGGCCGTGCTTTTCATAAAGGCGAAGCGTCTGGTCAGTTGTACCTATAAGTTCTGCTACAATCCCTATGGGATAAAGAGGCATGTCCTTTTTTTCTTCTTCAGTAAATTCCCTTTTCATTCCTTCTTTTTTCATTATTTCACCTACCTTGAATTCTCTTATTAATTCCAATTATTAGACTCCCTTTTTAAAAAAAATGCAAGTAATTTATTTTTCTTTCTTGACTTTTCAGGGGAGCTTATGTAATATAACACTGATTTTTCTCTAAGGAGGCACCTATGGCTGTGGAAGCTTTGCACGAGACACTTTTAATGGATGCCATTATTAATCCTGAGGTGATACCGCACAATGTAAGTTATGCATTTCTTGCATCAATAATTTTAATAGTCACAGCCCTTATTGTAAGGGGGTCTATGCGTTTGGTGCCAAGAGGCATCCAGAATTTTATCGAGATGATAGTCGAGGCATTTCTCAAATTAGCAGAGGAAAATATAGGCCACCACTGGGGCAAACGTCTCTTTCCTCTCATCGGTACACTATTTATCTTTATACTCCTCTGTAATTTCATGGGTTTGATACCAGGATTTACCGCGGCGACAGCTAATATAAATACAAATGCGGCTATGGCAGTACCCGTATTTTTAGCAACGCATTATTATGGGATAAGGGTTCACGGAATTAAATACATAAATCATTTTCTTGGCCCTATTCGTTCTATAGCAGCACTCCCACTTATGATACTAATGTTCACCGTAGAGTTTATCGGCCACCTCGCGAGGCCTCTGACCCTTACGGTCCGGTTATTTGGCAATATGACCGCAAAACATATACTACTTCTCGTTCTTGCAATACTTGCCCCCTGGATTATCCCGACTACAATCTTAGCACTTGGTGTCCTTGTCAGTGTTGTACAGGCTTTTGTCTTTACACTTTTGAGCACACTTTATCTTGCTGGTGCCGTTGAAGAGGCACATTAAATTAATTTCGCTAAGGAAAGGAGGAAAGGAAAATAATGAGAAAAATTATTACTGCGATTCTGCTCATCTTTGCACTGCTATGGGTATTAGTACCTTTTGCCTTTGCTGAGGAAGCTGCAGCAGCTACTGCTGAGAAAGGATCAAATGTCTTTTATTACGCAATGGCTGCCCTCGCCGCTGGTATCGGAGTAGGAATTGGTGCCCTTGGCTGCGGCATCGGTCAGGGTGTTGCTACAAGCAAGGCATGCGAAGGGATAGCCAGGAATCCAGGTGCATCAGGTAAAGTCACGACAAGTTTGATTATCGGTCTTGCTATGATTGAGTCACTTACAATCTACGCTCTCGTTGTCGCTCTCATAATCCTGTTTGTGAATCCCTTCGGGAAACTCCTCGGTTAAGGGTGCATAATACTTTATGTCCTTTAAGGGGGGCAGGAATACTGTCCCCCTTTTTGATTTCCCTCTGATTCCTCCACGGAAACCCGATAAACTAAGTAAACTGAGCAAACTCAATAACTCAAAAATTAGAGAGCTTGAAAAATAAACTAATAATTGACTACAATTAGCAGCTAAATTTTTGTGGAGGGAAAGCATGGCTGATACAGTGGAAATAAGATGGCATGGAAGAGGAGGTCAGGGAACTGTGACAGCTGCCAAGGTTTTAGCAGATGCCTGTTTAAGTGGAGGTAGATATGTCCAGGCATTCCCTGAATATGGTCCTGAGAGGGCTGGAGCACCATTGAGGGCATACAACAGAATAAGTTCAAAGGAGATCAGGATGCACTGCCCTGTCCTTCAGCCACAAGTTGTCAGTGTTGTTGATGCCACATTGCTCGATAGCATTGATGTTACTGAGGGCGCTACAGAGGATGCAATATTTGTCGTAAACACCTCAAAGGACCCAAAGGAGATAAGGACAAGACTCAATACAAAACCGAGACAGAAGGTCTTTACAGTTGATGCAACAAAGATAGCTATGGAGTGCATCGGAAGGGCATTACCAAATGCCCCTATGCTCGGTGCTGTATGTAAGGTGACCGGCCTTGTAAGCCTTGAGCATCTCCTCGAGGATGTTAGAAAGAGCTTTGGTAAGAAGTTTTCTCAGAAGATAATAGATGGTAATCTCGAGGCAACAAGGCGTGGGTATGAAGGGGTAAAAAAATGATGAAACCAAAAGGATGGAGAGAACTTACGCCAGGGGCTGTAATACTCGAGGCAGGAAATGCAGTGGAGTTCAAGACTGGCTCATGGAGGGCATTCAGGCCAGTATGGAGAGAGGAAAATTGTATACAGTGTCTTTTTTGCTGGCTTTATTGTCCTGATATGGCGGTTATCGTAAGAGATGGAAAGAGGGCAGATTTTAATTATGACTACTGTAAGGGGTGTGGTATATGTGCCCTCGAATGTCCTGGGAAAAAAGGCAATAAAGCAATAATCATGCAAGAGGAAGGGAAATAGGGGGTTTTTGTAAGGGGGACAAAGTCCCCATTACGCCCCAGAGGAGGGCAAATAATGGGAAGGATTGTTGCTGTAACAGGAAATGAGGCAGTAGCAGAGGCATTAAGACAGATAAATCCTGATGTCTGTGCTGCATATCCAATTACCCCACAGACAGACCTTATGCAAAGG
>JACRGU010000059.1 GCA_016212245.1 Nitrospirota bacterium | reverse complement strand
TTATAAAGTTCATCAGCACTTAACTTATCAGGCATTGGTTACCTCCACACCAGAGTTATTTAGTTTACACAGTTTACACGGTTTTTCGGGTTAGTTGCAACTCTATAGACTCAGTAAACTCAATAAACTAAGTAAACTGTTTTCAGGCCCTCGGATGGTGTTCTGCATAAACCTTTTTTATCCTGTCGGTTGTTACCTTTGTATAAATCTGGGTTGTTGATATATCAGAGTGGCCGAGCATCTTCTGCACTGACCTGAGGTCAGCGCCACCCTCAAGCAGGTGTGTTGCAAAACAGTGTCTTATAGTATGTGGTGAAAGCTCAATCCCGAGTCTCTTACCGAATATCTTTATTGTCTGCCAGAATCGCTGTCTTGTCATCGGACCTCCCCTTCTTGTGATAAAAAGGTAAGGGGATCGCCTTTTTTTCAGGATATTTGACCTTTGTTCCTGTATATATTTCTTAATTTTCTCGATGGCCCTGAGGTTAACAGGGACAACACGTTCTTTTGAACCTTTTCCTATAACCCTTAAAAACCCTGCTTCAAAATTGATATCTCCAAGTTTCAGGGAGACAAGTTCGCTTACTCGAAGGCCTGAGGAATACAGCAGCTCAAGCATTGCAGAATCCCTGATTGTGGTTGAACCTGGCACATTAGTTTCAAGCAGAGCCATGACATCAGAAATACTGAGAGACCTCGGAAGCCTCTCCCACCTTTTTGGTGTCTGAAGGTTCTCTGAAGGATCCGCACTGATTATCTTCTCAATAAGCAGATATCTGTATAACCCTCTTATTGAAGATATAAACCTGCATATACTCGATATGGAATAATCATCTCTGAGACCCTCGATAAAATCAACAATATCAGACCTCAGGGCTGATTCAACACCTTTCCCTCTCTTCGACAGAAAACCCTGAAATTTCTTGAGATCTGCCCCATAGGACTCGACAGTATTTCTTGAAAGCCCTCTCTCTACTGAGAGATATGTGAGGAAATCCTTAAGTAGCTCCAATAATTATAGTCATCAGTCACCAGTCACTGGTCAGTGACTGATGACCAATGACCAGTGACTAAATTTGACCTCATTTTATCACTTCTTTTTCTTGGGTGCTGCCTCTGGCGCTGCTGGTGCAGGTGCTAAAGAGACTTTTCTCTGATCCATACTGTCAAATACCTTCATCTCTTTTAAAACCCTCGGGTCTGCCTTTGCTGAATGACACAGGGCACAGAACTCAGCCATCTTTGCACCCTTTGCTGTCTCAACCCTTAGATATCTGTGATAGGGGTTGGAAGGATGAGGGTCATGACAGCCTACACATTCTAACTTTCCATCCCTGAGAAAGACTTCAGGTACAATGGCAACCTTTGGATTAGGGGCTACGCCGTAAGGATGGCTTATGTGTGATGAGATTGCCTTAATTCCCAGACCGCCTCTTTCCATAGTTTCATGGCACCCAAGACAGAGTGCAGTTGTCGTGGCATGAGGTTGGTTTGTCTTTGGATTAAGGCTCTTCTTGTTTTCTGGAACCACAAATATTATCGGCCCTTTTGCAGAATGAATGTCATGACACCCGGTGCAGTTGAGCCCATCATGCCCTCCTGCTGCAAACGAGATTGCAGGCAGGGTGAGTGAAAGAATCAAGATACCCAGAAACCTCAGTACTACCATACCATCTCCTCCTTTTTATTAAAAATTTACTCTATTATACAGAAAAATTGTCAAATAGTTCTATAAATAATCCAAATCAATTAATAAGTAAAATATAAATCACAGATGTAGGTAGATTCCCTTCATTTCATCTGTATAACTACCATCTTTTTTATAAATATAAAACGGTCTTTCTACCTTCATACCGGAGCGCCCTCCATTAACAGCCTCAAGTAAAGTCATCTTTGCCTCTGAGGATGTGTTTGAATGCACAAACCTCAATCGTTTTGGCTCCAGACCTCTTTTCTTCATGGTCTCTATAAGTTCTAAAAGCCTATTAGGATGGTAGATTATGCAGAACCTGCCTTTTGCCATTGAGAGATACGATACTGCATCAATGAGTTCAGGGAGTTTAAGACTTATCTCATGTCTTGCAATAGCCTTTTCTTCTCCTGTACTTATAAGACCGCTTTTAACACCCCTGAAAGGAGGGTTTGAGACAATAAGGTCGAAACAGTGACGAGTGACGCCCTGTACCATACGGTGCAGGGTGACGAGTGGCGAGTGACGAGTTTTTATCTCTCTTATATCTGTCTTTATTACCCTAACTCTGTCTTCAAGAGAATTCAGGGTAATATTCTTCTCTGCAAGCCTGACAAGGCTGTCCTGGAGTTCAAATAGTGTGACCTCTGCATCAGGATACTTCTTTGCGAGTAGAAGTCCTACAATGCCTGAGCCAGCACCGAGGTCAGCAATCTTGCTGACCCTCTTGAGATTTACAAATGAATAAAGGAGAAGTGCATCCACAGAGAAGCGATATCCATATCTATACTGATAGAGTTTTATGTCCCTTATGCTATCGAGTGTTGTTTCCAAGCAGAAATTCTAACAGTGCCTTCTGTGTATGCAATCTGTTTTCAGCCTGGTCGAGGACTGCACTTTGAGGGCCATCTATCACATCATCTGTAATCTCTTCGCCCCTGTGTGCAGGCAGGCAGTGAAGCACAATGGCATTCTTTTTTGCACACGAAAGAAGCCTGTTGTTTACCTGATAGTCCTTGAGCTTTCTTTTTTTCTCCTCTGCCTCTTTTTCCTGCCCCATACTGACCCAGACATCTGTATATACCACATCTGCCATCCCTGCAGCCTCTCTCGGGTCCCTAAGTATGAGGATCTCACCCACAGCTTCAGCCCTCGCCCTTTCGAGGACATCAAGGTCAGGCTCACAGCCCTCAGGACATGCAATAGCAATGTCTATCTCCATCCTCGATGCAGCCTCAATAAGCGAGTTTGCAACATTATTGCCATCACCAATATAAGCAAGACGTATGCCCTTAAGTCGTCCCTTCTTTTCGAGGATGGTCATCAGATCTCCGATTGCCTGACATGGGTGATGCAGGTCGCTCAGGCCATTGATTACAGGAATAGAAGAATTTGATGCAAACTCTATGAGTGTACCATGGCTAAATGTCCTGATCACGATCGCATCTAAGTATCTTGATAACACCTTTGCTGTGTCATGAATGGTCTCGCCTCTTCCAAGCTGTATCTCTTTCGGGTTCATATAAATTGCCTGTGCACCTAACTGATAGATACCGACCTCAAATGAAACCCGCGTCCTCGTTGAAGCCTTCTCGAATAGAAGGCCGATGCTTTTGCCAATCAAAGGGCATTTATTTGCATCTTTACCTGATTTAAATTCTATTGCCCTTTTAAGCAGAATATCTATCTCTTCAGAGGATAAATCCCATAATGTCAGAAAATCCCTCTTCATTTCATTCTCCTGTCTACTATCTACTTACTATTATTATGACCTCTCCAGTGCCTCTCCAAGAACATCAATGAGATGGTCTATATCTTTTTCCTGCACAATTAAAGGAGGCATAAACCGCACAACATTCCCTGCTGTGCAATTTACAAGTACCCCCCTATTAAGGCATGCCTTTACCACTGAGTTACATTCTCTTGTCAGTTCCATGCCTAACAGGAGCCCGAGACCCCTTATGTCTACAATAACGCTTGGAAATTCTGTCCTGAGATGTTCAAGTCCTTTTTTCAGATACTCTCCCATCCTGTTGCACTGGTCGAGGATAAAACCGTCCTCGAGAAGTGTCTCTATCGTTGCTATTGCAGCAGCACAGACAAGCGGATTTCCACCAAAGGTTGTAGCGTGATTACCTGGCTGAAATGCAGAAGCAACCTTATCTGTTGCTAACATTGCACCTATGGGCACACCTCCACCAAGGCCTTTAGCAATAGTCATAATATCAGGTGTAATCCCGTAATGTTCATAAGCAAACAATTTCCCGGTTCTCCCCATGCCTGTCTGTACCTCATCGAGTATAAGCAGAATATTGTGTTTGTTACAGAGCTCGCGCACTTCTTTCAGATAATTATGGTCTGGCAGCTTAACTCCACCTTCTCCCTGTATGGGTTCTAACATGATGGCACATGTATCCTTTGTTATTGCCTTCTTTATTGTAGCTATATCGTTGAATGGGACATGCCTGAACCCGGGCACCAGCGGTTCAAAACCGTGTTTAAATTTTTCCTGCCCTGTTGCAGTCAGGGTCGCAAGTGTCCTTCCGTGAAATGAATTCTGTGCAGTTATAATTTCATAGCGGTTCTGGCTGATATGTTCTTTTGCATATTTACGCGCCAGCTTGATGGCTGCCTCATTAGCTTCAGCACCTGAGTTACAGAAGAATACCTTATCAGCAAAAGAGTGTTCTATTAGCAGTTTTGCCAGTCTTATCTGTGGTTCTATGTAATAAAAATTTGAAACATGCAGAAGCCTCTGTGCCTGTTTCTGAATAGCAATGACTACCCTCGGATGGCAGTGGCCTAAACAGTTTACTGCTACCCCTCCAGCAAAGTCGAGATACTCTTTGCCATCAGAGCCCCATACCTTCATACCCCGCCCTTTCCTCAGGACTACGGGTAATCTGTCATAAGTGTTCATGATATACCGGCTTGATTCTTCAAGGAGTTTTTTAGTTTCCATGAGGTGATAATAACGAAAAATCCGAGAAAAATCAAACAACCAGAATTATGCAAGGATGTGTAGTAAAGCCCTGTTATTTGTCATGCCGAACCCTGACCCTGAATCCAGTTCAGGGTGACATTTTGACAGTAACTCTTGCGTAATTCGGGTTTAACTTTTATCTTAATATGTATGAAGATAGCGATAACAGGTAAGGGTGGCGTTGGTAAGACTACACTTGCTTCTCTATTAAGCCATCTATTTGTAGCAGAGGGGAAAAGGGTTATCGCGGTTGATGCAGATCCTGATGCAAATCTTGCGTCTGCCTTAGGCATACCGAAGGACGAGGCTGAAAAGATCAGACCCATATCAGACATGGCAGAGCTTATTGAGGAGAGGACTGGGGCAAAGCCAGGGAGCATGGGCAGGATATTTAAACTTAGTCCAAAGGTTGATGACCTACCAGAGGGTATTGGATACCAAATCAATGGGATTACACTCCTCATCATGGGTAAATCAAAGGCTGCAGCATCTGGTTGTTATTGCCCTGAGAATGTGCTTCTGAGAAGGCTGCTGAGACATCTCATG
>JACRGU010000057.1 GCA_016212245.1 Nitrospirota bacterium | reverse complement strand
TCGACTTCTTTGATAAACTTCTCATGGGTATAATTCTCCTTTCTCCCTTTTAGGGATTTATTTAAACCATTGAGAATTATACCCTAATTCGTATTTGCATAATTGATGTTACACTACCTATTTTACCTAACAGAACATGCTATTTTAAATGGTAAGATTCGTAGAACTTGGCCCAGAGAAGGCAAATATGAAATAGTTGGTGCTTCTTTAGATAGGCGGCCTATTGGTATAGTATGCCGCATAACAGGAACTGGAAAAGTAAGAGTAATAACTGTTTATGAAGACAAACCAAAAGGCAAATGGAAGGGGGTATTAAATTGGGATTTTGGGATGGAGAGCAATGCGAATATTGCAATGGGCTAATTATTGAAAAAATAATAGACCTGCCCAGAAAAGTAGGAGATAAGTATATTCTTATCAGGAATGTGCCGGTTGGCGTATGCAAAAAGTGCGGTACTAAATATTATGCAGCCAGTATCCTTAAGACCATAGAATCAAGTGTTTGTGGTAGAAGAAAAGCAGAAAGTAAAATTCCTATGGCTGTATATTCTCTTTAAGAGAAAAACGACTCAAATATATTTGATTATTGATTGCCCGCACTGTCAGATAACACGTTGCAAAAGACTTACATCCAAACCCTTTTAGGCTTCTTTTGCAACGGAATCGTTATCTGCTCACCCCATATTTATAATATGCCGCACAACTGCCTTCGGTGCTCACCATGCAGGCCCCAACAGGTTTATCAGGGGTACATGCCTTTCCGAAGAGAAGACAATCTGTCGGGATCTTTATACCCCTCAACACCTCACCGCATGAACATACCTTTGGCTCCGGATAATCAGGCACAGAGGGTTCAAAATAGCTTTTGATATCCCTCTGCATAAACTTATCTCTGAGTTTGAGACCGCTTTCTGGTATCAAACCAATACCCCTCCAGTATGCATTACATGGCTCAAAGTATTCATTTATGAGGGATACAGCCTTTGGATTGCCATGTTCTTTTACAACCCTTTTATATTGAATCTCAACATCTGCCCTTCCTGATGCAATCTGTTCAAGCAACATTATAATACCCTGAAGGATACCATCTGCATCAAACCCTGTAATAACAGAAGCCTTTTTGTACTTCGTAGCAATGAATTCGTATGGCCTGCTGCCTATGATTGTGCTTACATGTCCTGGTAATATAAATCCATCAACATTAACACTGTCTGAATCAAGCAGGGCATTGAGCGCAGGAGGTACAAGTTTATGTGCAGAGTGGATATAGAAATTCTCGATGCCCCTTATTTCTGCTTCGAGGATTGTTGCTGCAACAGACGGCGCTGTTGTCTCAAACCCTGTTGCAAAGAATATAACTTTTTTATCTTTATTCTCAGATGCAATCTTCAAGGCATCGAGAGGGGAATAAACTATCCTGATATCGGCACCCTCTGCCCTGACATCATAAAGGGATTGCCGGCCTCCAGGTACCCTCATCATATCTCCAAAAGTAATAAGGATAACTCCATCCTGTCTTGATATAGCAATAGCAGTTTCTATATCCTTTATTGCAGTCACACATACAGGACATCCAGGGCCGCTCAAAAGGCTTATATCTTCAGGTAAAAGGTCTCTTATGCCATGCCTGAATATTGCTACAGTATGCGTCCCGCAAACCTCCATAAGTTTAACAGGTCTGCCGATTTGATTTGCAAGGCTGTCTATTTTTTCAACCAATAAACTCAATGTCGCTCCTGTACAAAAATATTATAACCTTATCCGTACCTATCGTCCATCTTTAAGGATATCCAGTTTTGCCTAAAAACATCGGTGAACACATCAGGAAGAGGCGCCTTGACCTCGGATTGTTTCAGATAGAGGTAGCTAAGATGATAGGTGTTACCGAGTCAACCATATGGAACTGGGAACATGGGAGGGAGCCGGAGTTAATCCATATCCCAAAGATTGTAGAGCTTCTTGGCTATGTGCCTTTTGAGTGTCCAGAGGATCCGATAGGGAAACTGAGGTATTTTAAGCTGGTAAAGGGGTTATCTTATGAGCGTTTAGGTGAATTGATGGGTAGAGACCCTGAACAGTTGACGGATTGGTTGAGTGGAAGGGTAAAGCCATGTAAAAAGAACACGAAAGTGATACGGGAATTCCTTCAACAATGAGGTTAAAGCTCGCAATACATTATATTAGCTAATAGAGCTTCTTATTATCAGAGGATTCCCCGATTATGAACTCTCCTTATATTGTATTTAGTGCAGTTTCAAAGAACTCGTTATTTACTGACTCCACACGACTGCAACCAAAAATATGCCTACACCAGTGGCGATTATAAACAACCCCCACAATGTCGCGATGCTTCTGTCATTTTTCTGGATTGGGCGGAGTGCTTTGGTGAACAACGCAACCCCCGCACAACCCCCAAGCACGATCAAACCAATCCCGACTATCCAAAATAAGGTTTTTACCCTTATATCCAAACCCTCACCTCCTTCAAAAAGCAAAGGTATCTACCGCTTAGCGGTTGGTTCAACATTCCTGATGTAAAAGAAGTTCGCCGGTGGATTTATCGTGCTTCCTTATATTGCTCCTCTATCAAATTTCTGTACTCCCTGCTACCATGATCTTCTAATTTTATACCACCATACCATAATTTCCATTGTCCATCGTCTGGGTCAAAATAGGCTTTTGCTTTGCCACGAAATACTTTGTCTACATATGGGAGCCCTGGTAGTTTTTCTTCAAGGACGTAGGAAAAGGTTATCGCATAAAATTGTGTTTTAGCTCTTGTGCCTGATAGGGTGCCTTCATATTGATTTGTATAATCAATTGACTTTAACTTACGCCAAGCAAGAAGAATCTCTAGGCCCCCAGAAGCGCGTTCGCTTCTAAGAATGTAAGGTTTTATTTTATCGGTATAATGGAAATACTCAAATTCTTCTTCTCTATTAGTTCTGCTGCACTTTACATTAAACTTCTCAACACTTGCATGACCACTTTCTATTAAAAAAATTTGCCAAGGATAAAGTCTCAAATGACTTCCTCTATAGTCTATTTCCTTTATACAGGAACCAATATACACAATGGGGATGATACATCTTCCCTCTCTTTTCATTTCTTTAACCTCATCTTGAACATTTACGCACGGCATTGTTTCAGAGATGGGCTCAGAAAATTTAGATTTTTTAAAAACAAGGTTTTCTATATGAACAGGGATTTTTTTACTCATCACGATTTTTGTATTTGAAGTATCTTCATTTTTTGGATCATTTGCTGACTTGTTGATCGTAATTCCTGTTGGATACTTTTCAAAGAATGCAATCGGGTCTTCCCAGTTTTGCTTGAAATATTCAGATGCTCGTTGATCTCCTGAACCATAAATATTCCCCCATTTACTCAGGCGCTCTGGAAAATATCTGATTTCAAAATGTGTATTACATCCATAAGCCGCGCCTGTGTCCCCTACTTTTCCGATGATTGTCTTACTGCCGTAAACTTGATCACCAATTTTTACTGTAGGGGGATCTTGCATGTGAAGATAAAGTGTATAAAAGGCTTTGCCGATAAGTGATGCTGGATGTTCAATCAATATCATATAGCCTAAGGCTTTAAAGTTCTTATCATTTTTGTTAGAGATGACATCCTTTACTCGGCCATCTGCAAAGGCATAAATATCGCTTCCGCATGAGGCTACTATGTCAACACCGACATGAGTTCGCTCACCAAGTGAAGGGAATGTCCCGTGTCTAAATTCACCTAATTTGCCATTTGTAACAACCGGATTATCTACTGCCTCAGCATCAGCCATAGCGACAAGAAATCCAAAGACCATAATAAATGCTGTTAAAAAAGAAATCATTTGCTGTCTAATAAACATCTTTCTGCCCCCTTCTGTATCAGATGGATGCCCATTTGCAGTCACCTTTGGTTTACATTGCTTTCTTAAAATAAATATGGGAAATAGTCCCTCCGCCTATTTGGTTAATAGCTGCTTGGATAATGTATACCGAAGTTTACATATAAGTCTACCATAATTTGATTAACGGGAGCTTGGCCGAGTGTCCAAAGGACTCGACTGAAGATTGAGGCAGTTATGGGAGATTAGGCAAGTTGATGGATAGAAACCCTGAGCAGTTGATGGATTTGCTGAGAGGTAGGGTAAAGCCAAATATTGAACAGAAAAAAGATATCGGATTTTTTAAAGATTAAGTATATAAACAATAAAGAAAATTAACTATAAGAACTTATCAAAGGGCATTTTATTTCTAAAGCTGGAATATGATAACAATAAATATCTTTTATAACTAATCCTTTACAGCCAGTTAATGAGTCTTCTTGCACCTGATATATCGGAAGATCAGCTGATTCCTGAATAAAATTATCATGCTTAGAGAATATCAGATAAAACTTTTCAATTTCTTTCTTCGAGGACATTTTATCTTTTTTATATCTTTCTATCGCAACTTTATTCCGTCTCTCAAAATACTCTTTTATAGCCATATCTGAGGTATCAATAATTGAAAGACTAAATCTTCTTGTAAGCGTCTCATAATCATCCTGCATAATTGTGAAATCTATTACATATGCATAGTCAACTGAATATTTTATTTTTACGTCTTTACCATTTTTTGTTGTAGCAACAACTTCTGATTCAATGGATGTATCCGATCTAATGCTTATATAATCTTTAAGTTTTAAAGTTTGTTGTGGCTTAAGATTTTCAAAACTAAAACCGACAGTATGAATGTGATTGGTCTCACTGATAACTTCTCCGTCAAATTTTTTTATTTTTTTAGCTCCTTGAATATCAAGATTACCGAAGCCACTATAATGCAATTCCTTAGGTATTTTAAGAAACACTTCTACGTTTTTTGTTGTTTTATCGCCATCATTTTTTATGGATAACATCAAAGGTACTTCTAAAACTCTATCCTTGGAAATAGGAAAAGCCAAAATAATATTTTTGGTATCTTCCTCATTATAGAGCATTATCTTAATATCTGGTTTTTTAAAAGCTCCTTGGATAGTTGCAACTTGTTTAGCAAACTTTTGTGCTCTACGGGCTTGAATTATCGCAATTACACCGAATGTTACAGCGGAAAATCCAAAAATTATTGTTAATACTATAGTAACATCAATATTCTTTAACATTTCATCCATAATTTACATAATCATACATTAACTTCTATTGAAAATCTATTTTTTAGAAAGGGATTGACATGGAGGAGGGAGGGCATGAGCTTGCTCTCTCCACGAATCGTAGACTGGCATGAGCTTGAAGCTGGAATTTTATTTGAGGTAATTTCTTTTATCCAAGAAACAAAAGCTCTTTTAAGGTATTATTCAGTGAGGCAAGGTCTTCAGTAGAGAGTACACCCAGTTTCTTCAAGACCAGTTTCTGCTCGATGGTTGATATGGCAGGTTTAATTGCAGAAGGCTTCAGCAGGCCTGCCTCTTTCCATTTCTTTATGAGGCATTCACCGATCTCAAGAAACATCTTTGTCTGGCTGGTAATAGCCATAATCCTGAACCAGATGCTTCTTTTCACTCCCATTTTTTAACCGGGGGGCTTGGCCGAGGCTTTCTTAAAGCTGTCTTCCCTGTAGGGTGGAAGAAAATATGGGGGAGTGAAGGTACAAAATTATTCCTAATATAAGGAAATGCCCGTCTTATTTTTCTCCAGCCTTTTTGAGGACTTCCCTATAGATTTTGTCGCTTAGCCTGAAATTTTTATTTTTGAGGTCATCAAGAAGGGGTCTGACTGAAGGGATTAGTTTGAGCTGTTTTGCTAATAACAAGATACCTGCAAGTCCTATTATATTGAATCCTGCAGAGGCTGCAGCGGTCCTGGCTCTTTCATCATCAATGATAAGCCAGTCAGCATTTAATTCCTTTCCAAGTACCAAAACCTCTGCTTCCCCTTGTCCAATTTCAGCAATAAACATTTCAACGGTTCGTTTATCTTTAATTGACTCTTTCTTAATCCACTCAGCATTAGATATTTCTTTTACTCCAGGTCTTCCCTTGCCTTTACTGACAACTTCATTGAAAACTGCATCAGGTATAAAGACTTCTCTGTAAATCTGTTTTAGAAGCTCAATTTTTCTGATCTTGGCGAGACCGATAAGGGCGGTAGAATCACAAACAACTTTCAACTTTTCAGTGCCTTCCTGAGCCTTTCTACATTTTTAAATTCTTTCTCTAGTTGCTCTTCGCTATAATCTATGACAGCAACATTATTTTCTCCAAGGAACTCTATGAACTCCCACATAGAAAGCCCTGATAGCTCTGCCGATTTTCCCAGTGACAATATTTTGTCTTTATAGCACTTGAGTGCCAGTAGTTTTTTTGTCTCTTTTGATATCATTTCTTTTGAAAGACCATGGGAAGATAAAGTTTGATACAGGTCTTTCGGTAAATCTATAACCGCTTTTACTGTCATGAATGCCTCCAGTCTTTTTTATTGTACAGTTTCATAAATAATAACATTTCAAAAGAAATCTTAAAACACCCCTCCATGAACCTATACTGGATAGCCTTTGAGACAGGAGGTCTAATGGCGTCAGGGTTTTTTATTGGTTGCCTTAATCCTTTCCCTGATTATATATGCCTGACCGAGAGATATTCCAGCATCATTACATGGGACTTTTTCATTTATATGAACTCTCAACCCTGCTGATTCAAGCTTAGAAACAGTCCTTTCAAGCAGATATAGGTTCTGAAATACCCCACCGCTTAAAACAACATCATTTATCATATACAGAGAAAAAAGCTTCTGCACAACCCTGAAGATAGCTGTAATAACTGTATTATGGAATCTTGATGCAATTATTTCTTTTTCAATATCCCTGTTCAAATCATCCACTATTCTGATTATTGTGGTGGAGAAGTCCACCTCCATTGTCTCTCTGAATTTTATATCAACCGGATAATCCTCATCTATATCTGGATTGGTCATAGCCTCAAGTGCTATGGCTGCCTCCCCTTCAAATGTATTTCTGTCACATATACCGACTATTGCAGAAACAGCATCAAAAAGTCTTCCAGCACCTGATGAGAGAGGAGAAAATATACTGTTTTCTGAAATTTTTATAATATCATTAACCTTTTCAATACCATATCGCTGAATAAATCTTACGAACTCAAGATAAGATAGGATTTCATCTCCGACCGCATCTTTAAGATAACTGATCGCAGTCCTCCACGGTTCCTTTATAGCCATTTCACCACCGGGCAGAGGTACATATTTAAGATGACCTGCCCTTGTAAAGCCTGTTACATCAGAGAGAAGAAATTCACCGCCCCAGAGGTTGCCATCTGTACCATAGCCTGTCCCATCAAATGCAACACCAATAACTTTATCTTTAAGTCCCTTTTCTGCCATAACAGAGGCGATATGTGCATGGTGATGCTGAACGCCATAACATGGAATTTGAGATTTGGGATTTGAGATTTGAGATTGAAATTCTGTATTTAAATTCTCACTTCTCACTTCTGACTTCTGACTTTGAGATAATGCCCATTGCGTTGAAAGGTATCCAGGATGAAGGTCATATGCGATTGCCTCTATTTTTACCCTGTAAACACCCTTCAGATTTTCAAGGCTTTCTTCAAAAAACTTCAATGTCTCATAGTTCTCCATATCACCAATGTGCTGGCTCGGAATCGCATACCTGCCCTTTGTAATCGTAAAAGTATTCTTTATGTCAGCACCACAACCGAGAACCTCCGGCCCATCTTCATGAAGTGCGATTGGATCCGGGACATACCCACGTGAACGACGGATAAAAGACAGTGACGGGTGACAGGTGACGAGTGACGAGTTATCCGACTGGGCATTGGTCATTGGACACTGATCACTTGTTTTCACTGATGACTGATGACTGTTAACTATTATGACTGAATCGTCAACACGCATAAAGATGTCTCTGTTATGCAATAAGAAGGCATCTACAATAGCTGAAAGTCTCGATATAGCTTCATCATTATCAATAACAACAGGTTCTTCAGCGAGGTTGCCACTGGTCATGACGAGGGCAGAGAAGTGAGAAGTGAAGAGTGAAGAGTGAGGAGTAATAGGATAAAAGAATAAAAGATAGTGCAGTGGTGTATATGGAAGCATGAAGCCTAAATATTTATTATTAGGAGCAATGGCATCAGGAAGACAGTGACGAGTGACGGGTGACGGGTGACATTTTCTAAGTAGCACTATAGGCCTTTTGTTAGAGGTTAACAATTCTTTTTCTTCTTTAGATACCTCACAGAATTCTCTTATGGTTTCAATATCAGGTGCCATTAAGGCAAATGGTTTGTTACTCTTTCTTTTCCTCAATCTTAACCTATTCACCGCCTCTTCATTAGTTGCATCGCAGGCTATATGAAACCCTCCAAGCCCCTTAATCGCAACAATAGCCCCTGCTTTTAGTAATTCTATTGTCTTTTTTATTGGATTTTGACTGATGACTGATGACTGATGACTAATGACTAAAGTTATCTGTGGACCGCATGTTGCACATGCATTCGGCTGTGCATGAAATCTCCTGTTGTCTGGATTATGATATTCTTCTTTGCATTCAGGGCACATTATAAAAATAGACATTGTTGTATTCGGTCTGTCATAGGGAATAGACCTTGTGATTGTATAGCGAGGCCCACAATTTGTGCAGTTGGTAAAAGGATAAAGGTAACGTCTATCACTTTTATCTAATATTTCCCTCAAACAGTCATTACATATCGAGACATCTGGAGAGACTAAAGTAAAACTTCCCTCTTCCTTACTTTCGAGAATCCTGAATCTCTGATATCCCTGATATAGCATGGGAACAATATCAATGCTCATTATCTGAGATAGGGGAGGAGCCTTCCTGGCAAGCTTATCAATAAAATCAGATATATTTTCTCCCTCTATGTCAATAGTCACACCGCTGGAGGAATTTACGACAAAACCTTTCAGATTTAGAGAGTTAGCGAGATTATATACAAATGGCCTGAAGCCAACACCCTGAACAATACCTTTAACCAGTATCTTTACACGTTCCATCAAATAATCTTAAATGGGACAGGGATGAATGTCAGGATAAATATTACAAGTGCGAGCCACCCGATTAATCTCCTTCTCGGGTCTAATGGTGTCTCCCAGTAAAGCACCGGTGGATGTCTCAGGCCGAGGATTAACAACAAAATAGCCCACATCGCCCATCCCTCCCACAATAGTCCCAGGATAATCAATGCCCAGATCAGTATTTTTGAGACTCGAACATGTTTCTCACCTAAAAGTGCATAAGCGATATGCCCACCATCAAGCTGACCTACCGGGATAAGATTTAGAGATGTAACAAAGAGGCCGATCCATCCTGCAAAGGCAACTGGATGGAGGAGTATGTCATGAGAATCAGGTGTAACGCCGAGAACTATATCGGAAAGTATAGTAAAAAGTAAAGAGTCTCCAAGACTGAGGGCCCCTGCTGTTTCTTTAATTGTAACAACATCAGAAAAAGATAAACCCGTAATTGATGCGATGACTGAGATGACAAAGCCTGCGATAGGGCCTGATGCACCAATATCCACGAGGGCTTTCCTTGTAACAATAGGAGACTTCATTTTAATAAATGCTCCAAATGTTCCAATGATTGTAGGGGCTGGGATAAAATATGGCAGTGTGGCCTTTGTATTATGTTTTCTTGATGCAAAGTAATGAGACAATTCATGGCTCAAAAGGATGGTCATTAAGGTCAATGCAAACGGGAGTCCTTTATGAATCTTTTCTGGTTCTTTCAGGAGATTTACACCAGCCTGAATCGCCCCTGCAAGCAATGTAGAGAGCAGTGTAAGGATGAAGAGGATAAGATGTAGAAAAGGGAATTTTCTCATAACTGTTCACTCATCACTTTTTATATGCGCCCTTTCCACCGCCCTGTAGATGATAAAGTAGCTGATAATGCCTGATAGAAAACCAATCAGTAGTGTACCAAAAATGAAGGGCATCAGAAGCGGTCTCAGGTCATTCAGGAAATGGCTGAATGTAATATTTGACCAGTCTATACTTGGAATTATCTGTTTCATCCCAAGACACTTTGCACCCACCCATGTGCCAAAGGCATATACTGGCACAATTGTCCATGGGTTTGTGACATAAACCCCGACTATTGTGGCAAGCCTGTTGAGCCTGAAAATCCATGCAACTACAATTCCGAGTACAGTATGTATGCCTAAAAATGGAGACATCCCTATAAATACACCTGTTGAAAAGGCAATCGCTATCCTGTGAGGAGATTCCCTTATTTTTAATATCTCTCTGAGTCTATCCATGAATGCCAAAGTGCTGATAACCTTCCGGAGCAAAAGCTGTTTCTTTACCTGATTTATCTATAATTACTCTTTCTGATTTTATAATTTCGCCGATGCATATCGCTTTAACCTTTTTATCGGGGGGTACGGTAAACAATAGCTCATAATCTTCTCCACCTGATAAGGCTAATTTTATCGGTGAAATGCCAAGATATGAGGCAGCTTTTTTGAGTTCAGAAGATACAGGAATATCTTTGATGTATATCCTGGCACCGACCTTACTCTCATCGCAGAGCCTTGATAAATCAATCAGAAGACCATCGCTAATATCTATCATCGCTGTTGCATGTCGTATGAATTTCTTCGGGTCTCTTGCTACAGGCATGAGATGCCTCCTGAGCAACGGCTCAGCCACATTCCAGGATAATCCCAGCTCTGAAAGTCTCAAGTTAAGAGTTCGGAGTTCGGAGTCTCGACTCACAACCCCTCCCTCACCCTCCCCCCTATAATAAAATCCCCCCCTCCTTTGTCCTCCCCCGCTTATGGGGGGAGGATATGGTGGGGGCGAGGGGGAGGGATGGGTGGGGGGGATGGGGACAGGTTTTTTTATCCTTTTCAGCAGTTCAAGACCACAGGCTGAATCCCCGAGGTTACCTGTTACATAGATTCTATCACCTATGTCTGCTCCAGAGCGTCTTATATATCTTTTTGCGTATCCGATGAGTGTTGCTGATAAGGTCATCCCTGCATTTGTAGAGGAAAGGTCACCTCCAATAAGAATAGTATTGTATAGATTTATCGCATCCGTAACGCCATCAAATAACCTGTCAATAAATGTCATATTTATATCTTTATTTACAGCGATATCCAGCAGGAGATACACTGGTATCCCACCCATAGCATAGATATCGCTTACATTGACTGATATCAGCTTGAAGCCGAGCTGATATGGCGTTATAAAGCTGAGGTCAAAGTGAACCCCTTCGACCATCATGTCAGTAGTCACAAGGAGGTTCTTATCTACTGGTTTTAATACAGCAGCATCATCGCCTATCCCGACGACAATGTTGGCCGACTGTTTTTCAAACCTCTTCCTTATCTGCTCTAAAAGGGACAGTTCCCCAATCTCGGAAAGCCTCATATGAAAATAAAAATTAAAAATTTAAAATTCAAAATATCTGAATTCATTATCTTTATCTTTTATCTTTTATTTTTTATTTTTAATCTTTGAATTTTTCTTGAGGGCGACCTTGAGTACATCATCCATTGTCTCAACAAACACAAATTCCATATCCTTTTTGATGTATTTTGGGATATCCTCAAGGTCTTTCTTGTTCCTCTTTGGGACAATTATCTTTTTTATCCCCATCCTTTTTGCAGCAAGGGCCTTTTCTTTAAGTCCCCCGATTGGAAGTACCCTGCCCCTCAGTGTAACCTCTCCTGTCATTGCAATATTCTTATTAACAGCCTTTCCAGTGAGGGCTGATGCAATCGCAGTAGCCATTGTAATACCTGCTGAAGGCCCATCTTTCGGGGTTGCACCTGCAGGGACATGGATGTGGAGGTCTGTTTTAGAAAATACATCATCCTTTATGCCGAGTCTCTTTGACCTTGAACGCACATAACTCAAAGCAGCCTGGGCAGATTCTTTCATGACATCTCCGAGCTGTCCTGTTAGGGTAAGATGTCCCTTGCCCTTCATTGTTGTTGCCTCTACGTAGATAATGTCTCCACCTGTCTCTGTCCATGCAAGGCCTGTCGAGACACCAACCTCATCTTTCTCCATCTCTTCTTCGGGCAGATACTTAGGCACACCAAGATATCTGTGAAGATTTTTTGCATTTATCACAAACATTTTCTCTTTGCCTTCGGCTATCTTCTTTGCTACCTTCCTGCAGAGGGTTGCTATCTCTCTCTCGAGGTTTCTTACACCTGCTTCTCTTGTGTACTGCGAGATTATATTGAGAAGCCCTGGGTCTGTAATCTTAAGTATCTCGCTATTAATACCGTGCTCCTCAAGCTGCTTTGGAACAAGGTAGTTCTTTGCAATACCAAGCTTTTCCTCTGCTGTATAGCCGGATAGATATATTATCTCCATCCTGTCCCTTAGAGGACTTGGTATTGTGTCTACAAGATTGCCAGTTGTAATAAACATAACCTTTGAAAGGTCAAAAGAGACTGTAAGATAATGATCCACAAAGGCATTATTCTGTTCAGGGTCAAGTACTTCGAGGAGGGCAAAAGATGGGTCTCCCCTGAAGTCCATACCTATTTTGTCAATCTCATCCAGCATAAACACAGGGTTGTTTGTCCCTGCTGTTTTTATCCCCTGGATTATCCTTCCAGGAAGTGCACCAACATAAGTCCTTCTGTGCCCTCTGATCTCTGCCTCATCCCTCATCCCTCCTAAGGACATACGTACAAATTCCCTTCCCAGAGCCCTTGCTATAGACCTTCCGAGAGAGGTCTTTCCAACGCCTGGAGGGCCAATAAAACAGAGGATAGGACCCTTCATCTTTTCCTTTAACTTTCTGACACTAAGATACTCTAAAATTCGCTCCTTTACCTTCTCCAGATTATAGTGGTCATCATTTAGCACCTTCTCTGCAGCCTTAATATCGAGGTTATCCGTTGTGCTTTTTGACCATGGAATCTCAACCATCCAGTCAAGATATGTCCTGACTGTGGCAGCTTCTGCGCTGTCAGGGTGCATCTTCTCAAGACGTCTGAGCTGCTTCTCAGCCTCTTTCATAACCTTTTCAGGCATCTTCGCATCTTCAATCTTTTTTCTGAACTCTTTAAGCTCCTCTGTCTTTTCGTCAATATCGCCAAGTTCTTTCTGTATTGCCTTGAGCTGCTCTCTAAGGAAATACTCACGCTGCGTTTTGTCTATTTCGCCCTTGGCTTCAGACTGAATCTTCTGCTGGACTGTGAGGAGTTCTATCTCCCTACCTAATATCTCACTAACACGTTTTAGCCTCTTGACAGGGTCAATTATTTCGAGGACCTCCTGGGCCTGTTCTGTCTTTAACCCCAGGTTAGACGCAATAAGGTCAGCCAGCCTCCCAGGGTCATCAAGGTTTTCCACTACCACCATTATGTCGGGTAATATCGTTTTCCCGAGAGAAACAGCCCTGTCTAACTGCTCTTTTATAGTCCTTATCTGTGCCTCTTCTTCTATTGTAAGTGATGCGGGCTTCTGGTCATTTATCTTTTCAATATCAGCCTTTAAAAACGGTTCGGTCTGGGAATATGTTAATATCCTTGCCTTGCTCAGACCCTGTATAAGTATCTTCACCCTACCGTCAGGTAATTTTAGCATCCTCATTATCATGCCTACAGTTCCTATAGAGTAGAGGTCATCCGGCGCAGGGTTTTCAACATTTAAATCCTTCTGCGTCAGTAACAGTACCATCCTGTTTGTGTTAAGAGAATAGTCTATAGCCTTTATTGACATCTCCCTTCCAACAAAAAGAGGGAGTATCATATATGGAAAAACAACGATGTCCCTTACAGGTAATACAGGCACATTATCAGGTATCTCTATCTCTTTCTCTTCTTTCTGTTCCATCTGTTCCATATCAGCCATTCCATCTCCTTGAATCTTTAATTATCTTTACAACTTTCTCAGTTGTTATTTGGTTGTCATTCCGTGCTTGACACGGAATCCAGGGTTTCCTGTGGAAACAGGAATCCAATTCCTTTGTATAGTTCCCCGCTCCCTGCTTACGACCTGCAGGGACAAGTTTCGCGGGAATGACAATACAACGTCAGCATTGGTTCTGCGAAAGTTGCATCATCTTCTAATTCCCTTTTTTAACCTCGATGCGACCTCAATGATATACTCTTTAACCGGCTCGGAAACCTGAGGGTTTTTTAATGCAAGATCAATCGTTGCCTTGAGATAGCCAACCTTATTGCCTGCATCATATCTCCTACCGGTAAAGAGATATCCATATATTGAACGCTTCTTCAAAAGCCTCTGAAGTGCATCGGTTAATTGTATCTCTCCACCTCTTCCTGGACCCAACCCTTCGAGTATCTCAAATATATCAGGCATGAGGATATACCTGCCAATTATCGCCATATCAGATGGTGCATCCTCCACTCTGGGTTTTTCTACAAGATTGTTAATTTTGTATACGCCATCTCCTTCTTTTAGTCCATCAATCACCCCATATCTGTGAATCTCTTCCTTTTGGACCTGCTGAAGTGCGAGAATAGGACAATCAAGTTCTTTATAAAGATTAATCATGTCTTTGAAAAGGGTATCCTCTGGGTCAATAATATCATCACTCAAAAGAACTGCAAAAGGCTCGTCCTTTACAAAGGGTCTTGCACAGAGTATTGCATGGCCCAGACCAAGGGCTGCCCTCTGCCTTATATATGCAAAATTTATACGGTTAAGCCTGTTTATCTCCTCAAGAAGCCTCTTTTTGCCAGACCTCTTAAGACTTTCTTCAAGCTCATATGCAGAATCAAAATGGTCTTCTATGGCACGTTTATATTTCCCTGTGATAATTATAAACTCCTCTATCCCGCATGCAGTCGCCTCTTCGATCGCATACTGGATCATCGGCTTGTCGACTATAGGTAACATCTCCTTTGGGGATGCCTTCGTCGCAGGCAGAAACCTTGTCCCAAGCCCTGCAGCGGGAAATATCGCTTTCTTAATCCTTGTTTTCATTGCCATCACTTCTCATTTTTGACTTCTTACTTAAATTGGTGCCGGAGGCCGGATTTGAACCGGCACGGGTCAGAGACCCGAGGGATTTTAAGTCCCTTGCGTCTACCAGTTCCGCCACTCCGGCTCTCGAGTTATCTACTTACCTTTTTTAATAAAGAAAAAAAAAGCTCCACCATCTTCTTTTAAGTCAACCAGCTCATGACCGAGCCTTCTCAATAAGGCCGGGATATCAGCCTTTGCACCAGGATCTGTTGTAATAACTTCGAGGATCTGGCCTGGCTGAAGACTGTCAATCGCCTTTTTGGTCTTCAGGACAGGCATAGGACAGTTAAGCCCCTTTGTATCGAGGATAACATCTGCCTTAATTTCAGACATATCTTCCTCCCCCACATAAAACCCCTATTTAAGCTTCTCGACGAACTCAGAAACAGGGATTGCCGCAAGGGTAAGAAGATGCACAGTTCCCCTTGAACCGAGCTCAACAGACATCTTCATTACAGCCTCATTATCCTGAGCCTCAACAATATTTACGAAATCATACGGGCCGAGGACTGCATACTGCTCTTTAACCTTAATGCCCATCTTTTCGAGTTCCTTGTTCACCTCAAGAATCCTTTGAGGATTCTCTTTGATTGTCTTCCTCCCTTCATCCGTAAGTGTAGTTAATACAACATAATAAGCCATCTCTCCTCCTTTCACCCTCCCCCTCGCCCCCTCCCCTTGAGGAAGGGGGATGGGGGGAGGGGTAAACTACATTAAGTGTACAACCATATTCCTTCCACTTTTCTTTGCATGGTACAACGCAATATCCGCCCTTTTCAAAAAACTCTTCACATTATCCTCTAAATGAAATTCTGTAATCCCTATACTGACAGTCTTGCTAACAATATCTGGCTGTCCATCCAGAGTAAATGGATAAAAAACAGTCTGAGCAACAGCCTTTCTGATTCTTTCTGCAACAATTATTGCATCCTCGTGTCCTGTTTCAGGGAGAACAATCACAAATTCTTCACCTCCATACCTGAAGGCCATATCAATCTCCCTGACATTCTTCATTAATATTTCTCCTATTTTCTTCAGTACATAATCACCCTCCCAGTGGCCATATGTATCATTAAAGTCCTTAAACATATCTATATCTACAAGAAACATCGAAAGTGGCCTGTTATGTCTTTTCGCCCTTTCGACCTCTCTCGCTAACTGGATATAGAAATACCTCTGGTTAAAGAGTCCTGTAAGGTCATCGGTTATTACAAGTCTTTTTAACTCTGCCTCAGCCTTCTTCCTGTCAGTTATGTCCCTGAGTGTAGCAAGTATTGCAGGATTACCTTCATATTGAATCAAGGTTGATAAAACTTCCATATAAATCCCCTCTCCATTTTTATGCATCATCCTGAACTCTGACAGACATCCAACCTCTTGGTTAGCACTGAACTTACTGAGGCTTTCTGATATCAATTCCCTGTCGTCAGGGTATGAAAACCTGAGGATGTCCTTACCGACTATCTCTTCCTCCTCATAATTTAAGATCTTGAGGAGAGTCGGATTGACAAATTTAATCAAGCCGTCCTGTATTATCATAATGCCTTCTAAAGAGTGTTCTACCAATGTCCTGTATTTTATCTCTGATTCCACAAGTGCCCTGGACTTATCTTTGAGCACCTTTTTCAATAACTCTACATAATCCGTCTTGAGATTCCTGATAATATCACTCTGCGTGACTATACCAATTACATTACCTTCAGAATCAACAACCACAAGTCTTCTGAGTCTATTCTCCTCCATAAGTCTTGTTGCATCATACAGATTTGTATCTTTGTTAATGGTAAAAACCGGAGAGGTCATTATTCCTTCAATATTGTTCAAGACCTTGTTCTCTGCTATAGCCTTTGTGATATCACGCTCTGTAATTATCCCTGCAAGTTTATTATCTTCGATGACCAGAACACAGCTTACATGATTTTTTGCCATAAGTTCTATAGCCTTCAGAAGCGAATCCTTTCTTCCAATCGAAATAATGTCGCGGGTCATGATATTTTCTGCCTTTCTGAAACTTATAAAATAATCAATACTCAGGTTCTTTACGACATCTGTTTGTGTAATAATCCCGATTATATTGTGTTCTCCATCAACAACCACAAGCCTCCTGAGATCGTTTATCTCCATAAGATTTGCAGCCTCAGGTATGTCTGTTTCTTCGGATACTGCGATGACAGGACTCTTCATTACCGACATCAACCCGGTTACATCAAAATCAACACTATGGTCCAGTAACTGGATAATATCTCTTTCAGTCAGTATGCCTACAGGTTTTTTGCCTTCTGCAACAACCACGCAACTGACCTTGTTGAGATTCATCTTTTCCAGTGCAGACCTGAGGGGTTCTTTTGGTTCTAAAGTTATGACATCTCTTGACATAATTGAGCGGACCTTATTTAAATCCATTCTTCCCCCAGCAAGATAATATAAACTATAGTTACTATTTTACAATATTTTTAAAAAATGAGCTAAAAATTGACATTTGGTCGCAGGCTTTGTTAAAAATTAGGCGTGTGGGAATATACTGATAAGGTAAAAGAACATTTTTTACATCCCAAAAATATCGGGGAGATAGAGAATCCTGATGCTATAGGAGAGGTCGGCAGCCTTATCTGTGGGGATGCACTCAAACTCTACCTCAGTATTGATAAGGAAACAGACAAGATAACTGATGCAAAATTCCAGACATTTGGCTGTGCAAGTGCAATTGCAAGCTCCTCTGCCCTTACTGAAGTTATCAAGGGCAAGACACTCGATGAGGCGTTAAAGGTAGCAAATCAGGATATTGCAGAATTCCTTGGCGGACTCCCTAAGGAGAAGATGCACTGCTCTGTCATGGGAAGAGAGGCATTAGAGGCTGCTATTGCTAATTACAGGGGCCAGCCAAAGGTTGTTGAGGAAGCAGGTAAGCTTGTCTGCAAGTGCTTTGACGTTACAGAAGAAAAGATAAGGAGGGTTGCTATAGAAAACCATCTCACAACAGTGGATGAGGTTACAAACTATACAAAGGCAGGAGGCGGCTGCGGAGAATGCAGTGAAGAGATAGAGGCTATCCTTAGAGACATCTGGTCATTAAAAATTCCCGAAAAACCTGCTATTCCTAAAAAGCTTACCAACCTTCAGAAAATTGCCATTATCCAGGAGATCATAGAGAGGGAGATAAGGCCAGGATTACAGGCAGACGGTGGAGATATTGAATTGATAGATATTGATGGCAACAGAGTGATTATAGCACTTCGAGGCATGTGCACAGGTTGTCTTATAGCAGATGTGACTATAAATGGGATTCAAGACAAACTGAGGGAATTAGTGAGCGAAGAAATATTTGTGGAGGCACAATAATGGATACAATATATCTCGACAATAATGCAACAACGGCTGTTGCACCTGAAGTCCTTGACGCAATGCTTCCCTACCTCAAAGAACTTTATGGTAACCCTTCAAGTATGCATACCTTTGGAGGTCAATTGCACAGAAAAGTTGAAGAGGCAAGGGCAAAGGTTGCATGTCTTATCAATGCTGAGCCTGAAGAGATAATATTCACAAGCTGTGGCACAGAAAGCGACAATACTGCCATAATGAGTGCTGTTGAATCCTTGCCTCATAAAAGGCATATTATTACATCAAGGGTTGAACATCCTGCAGTCTTAAATTTCTGTAAACATCTCGCAAGAAAAGGCTACAGGGTGACATTCCTGTCTGTGAACAAACAGGGCCAGCTCAATATAGATGAGCTGTTAAAGGCAATAGATGAGGATACAGTTATAGTATCCATCATGTATGCAAATAATGAGAGCGGTGTCATCTTTCCGATTATGGAGATTGCAGAGATACTTAAAGAGAGGGGCATTTTATTCCATACCGATGCTGTTCAGGCGGTCGGGAAGATTCCAATAGATTTAAAAAAACTTCCTGTTGACATGCTCTCTCTTTCAGGACATAAACTGCACGCACCGAAAGGGGTTGGAGCCCTGTATGTCAGAAAAGGGACGAGATTCTATCCATATATGATTGGAGGGCATCAGGAGTACGGGAGAAGGGCTGGAACAGAAAATGTAGCTTCAATCATCGGACTTGGAAAGGCATGTGAACTTGCGGGTGAAAAACTTTCTGAGGAGATAATCTATCTGAGCGACCTGCGGGACAAACTCGAAAATGCACTCCTGAAATCCTGTCCTGATGCAAGGATAAATGGAGATATAAACAATAGACTGCCAAACACCACAAATCTCAGTTTCGAATATGTTGAAGGAGAGGCCATTTTGCTCAGACTTAATGAATACGGCATATGCGCCTCATCAGGCTCAGCATGTACATCAGGTTCGCTCGAACCATCTCATGTGTTAAGGGCAATGGGAGTGCCATTTACAGCAATTCACGGGTCAATCAGATTTTCCCTGAGCAGATACAATACAGAGGCAGAGATA
>JACRGU010000062.1 GCA_016212245.1 Nitrospirota bacterium | reverse complement strand
CAAAGGCTTTCCTAAAAGGAGAATGAAGAAAGCAAAGGAGGATAAGAAGAATGAACAAGGTAAAGGAGGATAAGGAGAGGATAATCAATTTGATTCTACCTTCAGACTTCATTGATTTTAAACCACTGCATGTTATATAGTCTAAGAATTTTTTCTAAAATTGACCCGGAAAATTTTCTCTACATAGGTGTTCTATTTTTCCTTTCGGGTGCAGTTATTTCCCTGGTGCCGATCCAGAAGGTTAAAAACTATATCTATATCCTTTCTGTCCTCGGCTCTATAGGTTTTGCCTTATTGAGCCTCTATTTGCTTTTTACACTGCCGTTAAATCTATTTTCTTTGCCCATTTCATCCATATTTGAATTTTCCTTCAGGGGGGATGCAATTTCAGGATTCTTTGTCCTTGCCATATCCATCCTTACACTTGCAGTCTCCATATATTCCATCGGTTATACAAAGGAGATGGGAGGCAAGGGGCTGATGGGCTTTCTTTTTAATATCTTTATCCTGAGTATGTATGCGGTTGTGCTTTCTGGCAATATCGTTACATTTATCATGTCATGGGAGACCATGTCCATTGTCTCATACTTCCTTGTGACCTTTGACAGAGACGAAAAGTCTGCAAAGGCAGGTCTTGTATATGCAGTGATGACACAGATAGGAACTGCGTTTATAATTGCCCTTTTCCTGATACTTTACAAACAGACTGCAAGTATGAATTTTTCAGATATAAAAACGCTTTCTACACAGATTCCTGAAAACATAAGGCATCTCATATTTATCTTCTCAATAATCGGATTTGGCACAAAAGCAGGGATAATACCGCTCCATACATGGCTTCCAATAGCGCACCCAGCAGCACCCTCCAATATTTCATCACTGATGTCAGGTGTGATGATAAAAACAGGAATTTACGGAATAATAAGGATATGCATGGATATTCTGGGGCAGGGGCCTGAGTGGTGGGGTATTTCTGTGATTGTGATTGGTGCGGTCTCATCCATCATTGGAGTCATGTATGCATTGATGGAGCATGACCTGAAGAGACTCCTTGCGTACCACAGTGTTGAAAATATCGGAATTATCCTTCTTGGCATTGGCGCTTCCATGATGTTCAAAAGCCATGGCCTATATACCCTATCTTCGATAGCCCTGATTGCAGGGCTTTATCATGTGCTGAATCATGGCATTTTTAAAGGTCTGCTTTTCCTCGGTGCAGGCTCTGTCATGCATGCTACACATACAAAGAACATGGAAGATATGGGAGGGTTGCTCAAGGAGATGCCGTATACAGGATTATTCTTTCTTGTAGGTTCTGTATCAATATGTGCACTGCCCCCTTTCAATGGATTTGTGAGCGAATGGCTTACATATCAGTCCCTTCTTTTAGGATTTAAGTCTCCATCGGTTGTATCAAAGATCATCCCTCCCCTCGGTGGTGCTGCACTGGCACTTACAGGTGCACTCGCTGCAGCATGCTTTGTGAAGGCATTCGGCATATCCTTTCTGGGAATGCCAAGAAGCAAGCATGTAGAAGATGTTAAGGAATCATCACCTTTAATGATAGCAGGCATGGGAGTGCTTGCCCTGCTCTGCCTTGTATTTGGTATATTTCCTGGTTTTGCTGTCAATCTTATTGCTCCTGCCTCGTTTGCTGTCACTGGTTCCTATGGTATTACCTCAAATTCAGGATTTTTATATTTAACTGAAACATCAGCAGGATTATCACCCATGACAATACTTTTTACAGTGGTTATTATGTCTATTGCCACAATCTTATTCATCCGCAGACTAGGTGGCAAAAGAAAGATAGTATATGGTGATTCATGGGACTGCGGAATCCCCGCTCTTACTCCGAGAATGCAATACACAGCAACGGCATTTACAAAGCCCATCAGGATGATATTTAAAAGGATATATCTGCCCAGAAGGGAATTGAAGGTCTCTTATATCGTAAAGCCCTTCTTTGTGAAGTCCATAAAGTACAGTGGCGAGATAACACCGTTCTTTGAGAGGTATATCTATGAGCCTGTAACCGTCTTTACTCATAAGATTGCAGGGAAGGTAAGGCTCCTTCAGTCAGGAAGCCTTCATCTTTATCTTGGATATATATTGATAACTTTGATATTGCTTCTGATATTTGGGAGCTAATCAGCATGATAAGAATTGAAAATTTTAATTTTTTTCTAAACTTTGCAATTTGCAGTTTGCAGTTTCAAATGGGGCTTTATCGGCATGGAATACTTTCAATTTCTCATAATTATAATTTTTTCGCCCCTTATTAATGGGATCATAAAAAAAATTAAAGCGACCATGCAGGGAAGACGGGGGCCCGGCATATTGCAGCCTTATTACGATCTGATAAGACTTTTTAAAAAGGACATGGTCATATCAAGTGTTACTTCATGGATATTTAAGGCAACACCTTATATAGTCTTTACAGCCACAATTACTGCTTCAATGATAGTCCCTGTTATCACCACAAAGGCATCTCTGGGCATGATGGGAGATGTTATTGCGTTGATTTATATCTTCGCACTGGGAAGGTTCTTTATGGCACTTGCAGGTCTTGATGCAGGCACTGCCTTTGGGGGAGAGGGAAGTAGCAGGGAGATGACAGTTGCCATCCTCGTTGAGCCCATAATGATGCTGAGCATCTTCACAGCAGCTATATCAGCAGGCTCAACAAATATAGCAAGGATTGCACAAATACAGGGTATATTTTATTCGCCGTCGCATATCCTTGCATTATTTGCATTCATTGTCGCAATAATAGCAGAAACAGGGAGAATCCCTGTTGATAATCCGGACACCCATCTTGAGCTAACAATGATTCATGAAGGCATGCTCCTTGAGTATTCAGGCCCATACCTCGCACTCATGGAATGGGCACACTACATGAAGCAGATGCTTCTATTTACCATTGCGGTTGATATATTTTTCCCATTGGGTATTTCCAATAATACAGAGTTTTCAGGAATTGCCATCTCTTTCAGTGCTTATATTTTGAAGATGCTCTTCATAGCATTCTTAACGGCATTTGTAGAGTCAACGAGGGCAAAGATGAGATTTTTCCAGATGCCTTCGCTTTTAGGATGGGCATTTGTCCTTGCACTACTTTCACTTTTAACTTACATTATGATGGGGAAGTAACAGGCATTTTAGAAATGCCTATAGATTTCCATATAACAAATTACACTGCGTTATCAGTCGAAATCCTCGACAACGTACTACTCAGTACGCCTTACTCGGATTTCTCCTTCTAGCCTTGTGTAATTTATTATCTGAAAATCTATAATTGTTAATTTGTGGAAAAATGAATTTAAAATTTGAAATCTTCAATCTTCAATTTTCATTGGAGCGATAGCGACATGAAGAACTGGATTCAGGTTTTTTCTGTTATCGATTTTATATCAGTGGGCATACTACTTACTGCCATTGCGATGAATGCCCTTAAGAGGATTGAGTCCTGCATTAAGGATTATACCTTTAACTCATTGCTACTTTCATTATTAATAGCAATTGTGGCATTCATGGTTGAAGAGACACATCTTTATATTGCATCTATTGTTACACTCTTAAGCAAGGGACTTCTGATACCTATGTTTCTCAGGAAGATTGTCAGACAGATGAAGGTGACCCACGATGCGGAACCTTACATAAGTAATGCCCTCTCCCTTACTATTTCAGGAATACTCGTGGCTGTCGTTTATGCCTCATTGAAGGAAGGTATATTTGTTACAGGCTTTTCAAAGAATGTCCTTCAGATTTCTATTGCAGTAATATTGATAGGTCTTTTTATAATGATTACGAGAAGAAAGGCAGTAACTCAGGTCATAGGGCTTCTGTTTATGGAAAACGGACTTTTCCTTGCTGGTTTTTCCCTTACATTTGGAATGCCCACAATTATAGAGCTTGGGGTTCTGTTTGACATGCTCATGGGCGTAATAATACTGGGTATTTTTGCCGTACAGATAAAGAGATATTTTGCCTCAGCAGACCTTGATAAACTGACTATCCTTAAAGGATAGAATGGTAAATTGAAAAAATGAAAATCGAAAAATATGGAAATAAATTTGAAATTTAAAATCCTCAATCTTCAATCTTCAATTTGTATTGGAGCTTAGTGACATGATTACGATACTTTTAATTCCGATTATCACATCTGGTTTATGCTATATGCTTAAGAATCACAGGCTGATAGGCTATTTAAGCCTTGCGGGTGCTATTGTCCTCTCATTTTTTTCCATTCCAGCAATTATGTCATCCATATCATCACCCGTTGAAATACTTAACGGCATGCTTTACATGGATGCCCTTTCTGGCTATATCATGGCATTGATTGTATTCCTCGGACTTGCATCTGCTACCTATTCTATAGGCTATCTTGAGCATGAATTGAGGGGCGGGCTTATAAATATAACAGGAATTAGAAGATACTATGCCCTATTGCATTTATTTATCTTCACTATGCTTATTGTAACGGTATCAAACAATCTTGCCCTCATGTGGATTGCCATTGAGGCGACAACCATAGTCTCTGCAATCCTCATAGGTCTCGGCTTTACAAAAAGGGAGTTGGCTATTGAGGCTGCATGGAAATACATAATCCTCTGCACAGTTGGTATTACATTCGCCCTTCTGGGTACATTCATAGCATATTACGCATCCATTGCAGTAATAGGAACAGAAGGTGCATTGAACTGGACGGTGCTAATAGGAATTGCAAATAGACTCAATCCGTCCACCATGAAGCTTGCATTTATTTTTGTCCTTGTGGGCTACGGTACAAAGGCAGGGCTTGCACCTGTACACAACTGGCTCCCTGATGCCCACAGCCAGGCGCCAAGTCCCATAAGTGCGCTCCTTTCGGGTATTCTTCTGAATACCGCATTTTACGGGATCATGAGATTTGTATCCATTGTGGAGCCTTCAACAGGAAGCGTTTTCACAGGTAATCTCCTTGTTATTTTCGGGATTATCTCCATCGGCATATCTTCTATATTCATCCTCGTTCAGGACAATTATAAGAGACTCCTCGCATACAGCAGCATAGAGCATATGGGAATTATTTCCCTCGGTATTGGAATAGGAGGGCCTGTGGGTATTTATGGCGCACTGCTTCATGTATTAAATCACGCCCTCTCAAAGCCACTCATGTTCTTTGCATCGGGCAAGATACAGTCACACTACGGTTCAACGAGGATAGAGAATGTAAACGGTGTACTTTCATCAATACCTTTACTGGGGATACTTACTTTTATCGGAGCGCTGTCCCTATCTGGCACACCGCCTTTTAATATCTTTTTAAGCGAATTCACCATTTTAAAGGCAGGGGTGGACAAGGGAATGTGGCTCATGGTGGGTCTGTTCCTCTTCTTTGCGGTGATTGTTTCTTACGGAATACTTTCAGGATTCGGGAAGATGCTGTTTAATAGTCCCCAGTCTTCGGTACAAAGTCCACAGTCTCTTACTCCTGGACTGCTGACTGCCAACCGGAGATTGCCCGACCTCTTTTCAAACGCAATCATGATTACAATAGCAATATTTATTATTGTACTTGGTTTTACAATCCCTGATTTTATAGACAGCACAATAAAAGAGTGCATTAAAATATTGGGGATATTATGAAATTGTGTAATTTATTATCTGAAAATCTATATAATAGGCGGTGGAAACAAAAAAATGGAAGAGATATACAGAAAAAAGGGTGTAAAAATCAGAGAACATCTCAATGAGCAGTATATAGAAGTATCGAGAAAAGACTTCAAGGACTCCTGTGCTTATCTCTATGAAAAGAAGCACTCTGTTCTGAGGCTTATGTTCGCCACTGATGAAAGGCGGATTGATAATTCATTCAGAATATATACTGTCTTTTCAATCCCAGGAATCGATAGATTCTTTATTATTGTTCTGTCTTTAAAAGATGATGATTTCACCTTTCCATCAATAACCACTGAAATCCCTGCAGCACACTGGTATGAGCGTGAGATAAGGGACATGTTTGGCCTTATACCCAAAGGGCATCCTGATTTAAGAAGGCTTATTCTGCATGATTCTTTCCCTGCAAATTCTTACCCATTAAGAAAGGACTGGAGTATTACTGAAACCGATTTAAGAGAATGGGGTGAGGGGGTTAAGCAGAAAGAGCCTTACAACTTCATGGAGGTTGAAGGCGAGGGAATTTATGAGATACCTGTCGGTCCTGTACATGCAGGAATAATTGAACCCGGGCATTTCAGATTCAGCGCAGTGGGCGAGACCATAGTCTTCCTTGAGCCGAGGCTCTTCTACACCCACAAAGGCACAGAAAAACATTTTGAAGGTATGAGTTTTTTTGATGGGATAAAACTTGCTGAAAGGGTTTCAGGCACATCGTCATTCTCCCATTCAGTTGCATACTGCATGGCTGTGGAGAGAATAGCTGGAATAGAAATAACAGAAAAGGCAAAGGGGGTAAGGACGCTCCTTTTAGAGATCGAAAGGCTTTACAATCACATTGGAGATATAGGCAACATGTGTGCTGGAACAGGACTTGCCGTTGGATATGCAAAGGGAGCTGTTCTCAAAGAGAACCTGATGCAGCTCAATGATAGGCTTACGGGAAGCAGGTATCTAAGGGGAATAAATGTTATTGGCGGCGTCACAAAGGATGTATTTTTACAGGCAGATGCCATTCTGTCAACAGTTAACGATGTAACACATGGATATAAAGATTCAATGAGGCTCCTGCTTGGCTCTGCCTCCCATATTGAAAGGCTTGAAAATACGGGTGGATTGTCAAAGGATATAGCACAAAAATTGGGAGTAACAGGTGTTGCAGCAAGGGCATCAGGAATCAATGATGATATCAGAAAAGCACATCCGCACCTTTTATACGACAGGCTTGAATTTGAGTCACACACCATGACAAAAGGTGATGTCTTTGCAAGGATGATGGTCAGGGCAGAGGAGGCAGAGTGCTCCATATCCATGATTAATGCCCTCCTTGAGAACAGATATGAGGGGGAACTGTCTGTCGAGGTAATGGAAATCCCCGAATATTCTTCAGCCATTGGTTATGCAGAGACTCCGCGGGGTTCGGTATTTTACTGGGTGATGTCTGATAATGAAGGAAGACCCTTCAGGGTGAAATTGAGGTCACCATCGTACTGCAACTGGCCTGCTGTTCCCTTTGCTGGGCAGGGCAACATAGTCCCTGATTTCCCCTTATGCAATAAGAGCTTTAATTTATCCTATTCAGGATGCGATATGTAATAAAGAGAGAGGGGGAGGTGGGGTATTGAGGGTTATTTTCAGAGGAGAAAAATGCTGAAAGAAATTATTAAAAACATCATAACCAAAAAAAAGGTAATCACATTTCCTGAAGGGTTCAACATCTCTCCCGAAGAAGCGGCAAAGATTGTATCTTTTCAGGAAAAGATTGATAGGGCATTCAGCCGTTCATTGAGAATCAGACAGGTGGATGCAGGCTCATGCAATGCATGCGAATGGGAATGTACTGCCCTCACAAATCCCATTTACGACATTCAAAGATTCGGAATTGATTTTGTTGCATCACCAAGGCATGCAGATGTCCTCCTTGTAACAGGACCTGTCTCAAGGCAGATGGAGCTTGCCCTTAGAAAAACCTACCTCGCAACACCCGAGCCGAGGCTTGTCATTGCCTGTGGCGACTGCACTATTGATGGAGGAGTGTATAGAGGAAGCTATGCAGTTAGCAATGGTGTTGCCAATGTTGTGCCTGTTGATTGTTATATTTCAGGGTGCCCCCCGACCCCGATAGCGATAATTAAAGGATTAATGGAATTGATGAAAAAGATTTCAGGATAATTTCTCATCATTTGAAATCCTAAATTCTAAACAATATCAAATGACAGAAATTCAAAACATCTTTGTTTGCAATCTTTTGTTTAGAATTTTGATATTTGAATTTTGAATTTGTTTAGGATTTAGATATTAGGATTTAGAATTTATATAAAGCTGGGTGGCTGGGTGGCATGGACAAACTTGTTTGTCCGTGCTTGTTTGTCCGTGCCTTTGTGGTAGGGTGAATAAACAGTATCTTTAGAGGAGATTCAATATGTTTAGAAAGATATTTACTTTGGTCATGATTGGTCTGGTATTTTTAGGGATTACTGATTGTAAT
>JACRGU010000061.1 GCA_016212245.1 Nitrospirota bacterium | reverse complement strand
TTGCAAACTGCCCTCTCGAGGCAGTGATAGATTCCCTGAGAGAATTTCCAGGTCTTGAGCACAGGCTTGAATTCGTCAGGGAGATAGATGGCATCAGATATATCAATGATTCAAAAGGGACTAATGTAGGTGCAGTCATCAAGTCACTTGAAAGCTTCACAGGGCCAATTGTTTTAATTGCGGGTGGAAGAGATAAGGCAGGAGATTTTTCGTTATTGAGACATTTAGTGAGAGAAAGGGTAAAGGCAATTGTATTAATTGGTGAGGCGAGTGAAAAGATAAAAAAAGCCCTCGGTGACCTTACAGAGACAGTGATGGCGAAAGACTTAAAAGATGCTGTAATAATATCACATGATAAGGCAGTGAATGGCGATGTAGTCCTGCTTTCGCCGGCATGTGCAAGTTTTGACATGTTTATGGACTTCGAGGACAGAGGAAGACAGTTTAAAGATATTGTATGGCGTTTGAAATGAAATATGATAAGTGGATGCTTTTTGTCACAATTCTGCTGATAGGGTTTGGTGCACTTATGATATACAGCTCCACATCTGTTATTACACCTGTGCTTGCAAAGAAAAATGTCACAGAATTTTATTATTTCAAAAGGCATATATTTACGATGCTTATCGGTTTTGGGATTATGTTTTTTGCCTATAGGCTAAAACTTTCTACAATTAAGAAGATGGCCGTGCCCCTCCTGATTTTTTCTTTTGTATTACTAATATTAGTTTTTGTGCCGGGCATAGGTGTCTCTGCCAATAATGCAAGGAGGTGGATAAGACTCTGGCCCTCTACATTCCAGCCATCAGAGCTTGTTAAGCTCTCCATGGTCATATTTCTTGCAAAGTATATGTCAATGTTAGGGTATAGAACAGACAGCCTTGTCTCTTTTATAAAACCTGTTCTTGTAATGGCGGTATTTCAGGTGGTTTTTCTCAAACAGCCTGATTTTGGGTCTGTGATAAGCCTTACGCTTCTGACATTTATAATGTTATTTCTTTCAGGCATAAGGCTCAGATATCTTGCATATCTGTTAGTGCTTGCCCTGCCTGTAATATACAAACTTATCATGGAGCCTTACCGCCTCAAAAGGGTTATGGCATTTCTCGATCCGTGGAAAGACCCTCAGGGAAGCGGATTCCAGCTTGTACAATCTTTTATAGCCCTCGGCAGCGGAGGGCTGACAGGCGTTGGGCTTGGGAAGTCCAGACAGAAATTAGCCTTCCTACCCGAATCCCATACGGATTTCATATTCTCTCTAATCGGGGAGGAACTCGGCTTTATAGGTGTGCTGGTTGTTATAACGCTTTTCCTGTTCTTGTTTATCAAGGGAATATCCATTGCAAACAGGTCAAGGGACAGGTTTGTCTATTATCTTGCATTCGGACTTTCACTGATGATCTCTTTGCAGACGCTAATTAATTTTGCAGTTGCAACAGGCATGGTGCCGACAAAAGGGTTGCCATTGCCGTTTATTAGCTATGGGGGGTCATCTCTTTTTGTGAATATGGCTGCTATAGGGATACTCCTCAACATATCAAGGGGAGAAGAGAACAGAAAGATTGCAGATATAAATCAAGAATTAATTGTAAGGAGAAAAGCCAGAAGGATTATTTATGGAATTAGAAATTAAAGCAGTGTCAGTAATTAGTGTCAGTGTAGGTCACCACTGTTCACTGTTCACTGTTCACTGTTCACTGTAGGTTTTATGAGGGTGATAATAGCAGGAGGGGGTACAGGGGGACATCTTTTCCCGGGGCTGGCAATAGCTGAGGAGTTTAAGCGGAGAGATGAAAGAACAGAGGTTATATTTGTCGGGACAGAGCATGGTATAGAGGCGAGGGTAATTCCGAGAGAGGGATACCCGATAAGATTTTTAAGGGCAGAGGGCATCGTGGGCGTATCTGTAATCAAAAAGGTAAGGGCGATAGTGAGGATATTCCTTTCTGTGATTGATTCCTATAGAATCCTCAGGGCAGTGAAGCCTGCTATAGTTATAGGGGTCGGAGGATATGCATCAGGGGTATTTGTATTTATTGCATATCTCATGTCAATACCAACAATGATACACGAGCAAAATTCTGTTCCCGGCCTTGCAAATAAAATCCTTGGAAAATTCGTAAGGGCAATATGCACAACATATCAGGAGAGTCTCTCATTCTTTCCAAGGGCCAGGAGTTTTCTTACAGGAAACCCTGTGAGGATGCAAATACTTAAGGGCAGCAGGGATTCTGCATACAGACTCTTCTCCCTCGACAGGGATCTATTTACAGTATTTGTCTTCGGAGGGAGTTTGGGTGCATCGAGTATAAACAGGGCTATAGTAGATGCCCTCAACTATCTGTATGACCTGAGGGGCAAGATCCAATTTCTCCACCAGACAGGAGAAAAAGATTACAAAAATATTCGTGAGGCATACCGAAGGCGTGGGTTTAAAGGGATGGTCGCTTCGTTTATATATCAGATGGCTGAGGCATATGCGGTTGCAGATATAGTTATTTCAAGGGCGGGTGCAACAGCCCTATCAGAACTGACCGCTATCGGGAAGCCTGCAATATTAATCCCTTATCCATATGCAGCAGGACAGCACCAGGAATTGAATGCTGGTAAGCTTGTTGAGATGGGCGCAGCTAAGATGATACTTGACAGTGAGCTTAAAGGTGAATCCCTTGCCAGTCATATAAGAGAGTTGTATATGAATAAGACGCTGCGGGAGGAGATGCAGAAGCAGAGCCGCTCGCTTGGAAGGCCTGAGGCATGCAGCAAGGTAGTTGATATAGCAATGAGCTTCATAAGACAGTCAACAGTCAGTAGTCATCAGTCAAAAGGAGAGGGATAGTGTTTGAGAGATACAGGGTAATACATTTTGTTGGAGTAGGTGGCATAGGGATGTCAGGTATCGCAGAGGTTCTTCACAACCTCGGCTATGAGGTTACAGGCTCGGATTTAAGGGATTCAGGGACAACAAGGAGATTGAGAGAATTAGGCATAAGGGTATATATAGGCCATAAGGCAGAGAATATAGACAATGCCCATGTAGTGGTTGTATCCTCAGGGGTCCCGGGTAATAACCCTGAGGTGCTTGAGGCAGAGAGAAGATCTATACCTGTAATTCCGCGTGCAGAAATGCTCGCAGAGCTGGCAAGACTGAAATACGGGATACTTGTTGCAGGTGCCCATGGCAAGACGACCACAACCTCATTAATATCCACAATCCTCGCACATGGAGGTTTTGACCCTACAGTTGTTATTGGTGGAAGACTTAAGGGGTTAGGTAGTAATGCAAGGCTTGGTGAGGGAGAATTTCTTGTTGCAGAGGCTGATGAGAGTGACGGTTCATTCCTGAAACTCTCTCCAACTATTGCAGTTGTCACAAATATAGACAGGGAACACATGGATTTCTTCAAGACAATGGATTCATTGAAAGAGGCATTTCTATCTTTCATGAATAAGGTCCCATTTTATGGTGCATCAATAGTGTGCATTGAGAACGGGTATCTCCGTGAACTCTTACCATCTATCCACCGAAGATATATCACTTATGGACTTTCTCAGGATGCGGAGCTTTGTGCAATAAATATAAAAAGGGGGTTTATGTCAATGAGTTTTGATGTGATGCATAAAGGAGAAAACATTGGAATTTTTATTCTTCCTGTCATAGGAATACATAATGTCCTTAATAGCCTTGCGAGTATCGGGGTAGCATTAGAACTCCAGATGGATGTATCAAGGATAAAAGATGCATTGAAGGGTTTCAGCGGTATACAGAGGAGGTTTGAGCTCAAGGGGGAAGTTGGAGACATAAAGGTATTCGATGATTACGGTCACCACCCCACAGAGGTAGAGGCAACCCTAAGGGCAGCGAAGGAAGGAGTTTTAAATAGGGCAAAGGGCAAAGAGCAAAGAGCAAAGAGATATGGAAGATTATTTGTCATTTTCCAGCCTCACAGATATACGAGGACAAGAGACCTGATGGAGGAATTTTCTTTTTCATTCAAGGATGCAGATTCTCTCATCCTTCTGGATATTTATTCTGCAGGAGAGAAACCTATAGAAGGCGTAAGCTCAGCAACCTTGTGTGAAAGGATTAAAAAAGCAGGTCATAAAAGTGTTGTGTATATGAAAGATAGGGAAGATGCGATAGGACATATTATCTCAAATATACGTGAGGGTGATGTACTGCTTACGCTTGGTGCTGGAGATGTATGGAAGATAGGAGATGAAATTCTTAGAAGGTTAAAAGTTGAAAGTTGAAAATTTAAAGATATAGGTTTACACAGTTTCTTGAGTTTACACGGTTTATTGGGTTAAAAAACTCAATAAACTCCAGAAACTCAATGAACACAAGAAACAAATTACATTGAAAACGAAGTTCACGATGAAAGAAGAATGGAGATATATATTCTCTAAAGGAGTTTTTGAGGGCGAGTTCAGATTTATGGAGCCGATGAAGAATCATACCTCACTAAGGATAGGAGGACCTGCAGATGTTTTTGTCATACCTCAAGACCCTCTTTCGCTCAGAAATTTGCAGGTTAACTTTAAAAAGATGCAGATACCGTATTTTCCTCTCGGCGGTGGAACAAATATCTTAGTGAAAGATGGAGGCATAGAAGGGGTTGTTATATCATTCAAGTCTTTTAAACGGATTGAGGTTATAAGAGAAGACAACAAGTATGTGGATTTATCTGTCGAGGCAGGAACACCGCTTCAGGGGCTTGTGAACTTTTCAAAATGGAATGGTTATTCAGGGATTGAGGGTCTTACAGGTATTCCTGGCACTGTTGGTGGAGCAGTATGTGGCAATGCAGGTGCATTCGGCTATGAGATGAAGGCTGTGCTCATTTCAGTCTGGATGATAGATGCCGAAGGTAGGCTCGAAAGGTTCAAGGCAGAAGATATTGACTTTGGATACAGGAGATCGGGTATCTCGCCGGCTGAACTCCTTCTCAGTGCGGAGATACGGCTCATGAAGGATAAGAAGGAGGATGTTTCAGCAAGGGTAGATAGTTTCTTAAAAGAGAAGCGTAAGAGGCAGCCAATTTCAGCACCATCTGCTGGATGTGTATTTAAAAATCCTGATGGTTTATCTGCAGGCAAATTGATAGACGAAGCAGGCTGCAAAGGTATGAGGATTGGTGACGTTGAGGTGAGCAACCTTCATGCAAATTTTTTCATAAATAAAGGAGAGGCAAAGGCATCAGACTTTATCAGGCTGATGGAAAAGGTTGCTTTAAGGGTCAAGGAGAAATTCGGGATTGTGCTTGAACCTGAGATAAGGATAATAGGAAGAGATGCGTAGGGTCGTTATTTTTCTACTTGTCTCTGCACTTATAATAACCGTATCTGTTTATATTTCAGGCACAATAAGATCAGTATTCCCGATTAAACATTTTGTATTTAGTGGGAACAAACATCTAACAGACGATGAACTCAAGATACTCGCTGGCCTTTATGGAGGTGAAGGACTGATTACGATTTCAAGTAAAGAGGTAAGTCAAAGGTTGCTTAAATCCCCATGGATAAGATCTGTGAGTCTGAGAAAAGAATTTCCTGAGACACTATCAGTAGTGATAGAGGAGGCGGTGCCACTTGCGCTTCTTGACATGAATGGCCATCTCTTCCTGATAGACGACAACGGCAAACTTCTTGAAGAGCTTAAGGATGAGGCAGTACCTTTTCTCCCGATAATCACAGGGGATCCGTTTAAAGAAAGGGGGGGTTTTTCTGAAGCCCTTAATCTTATAAACGTAATGAAGGGCAAAGGGCTTTTATTAGGGAAAGACCATATTGAGATAAATGCACAGAGGCCTCAGGAGCTTGCAATAAGTATTGATGGGATTATTGTGAAGGTAGGGGCTGGTGGATATCAAGAAAAACTTGAAAGGCTGATTGAGCTGGAGGACGAGATAAAGAGGAGGAATACCGCTGTTGATTACATAGACCTAAGATTTGCAAACAGGGTGATATTGAAACCGATAAAAGAGGTTGTTAAGTGAACAGCGAAAGTATAGTCGTTGGCCTTGATGTTGGGACTACGAAGATCTGCGTTGTTGTTGGAGAAGTGACAGATGAGGGTATAGACATACTTGCAGTCGGCACATTCCCATCAACAGGCATGAGGAAAGGCGTGGTCATAAGTATAGAATCCACTGTGGAGTCCGTAAGGGAAGCGGTGGAAGAGGCTGAATCACGTGCAGGGGTCGAAATAAGGGCTGTATATGTTGGTATTGCAGGTGGACACATTAAGGGATTTAAGAGTTACGGAGCTACAGGCATAAAAGGTAAAGAGGTTACACCTCTGGATATTGAGCGTGTAATAGATTCAGCAAAGGCTGTGTATGTGCCTCTCGATAGGGAAGTCCTTCATGTAATCCCAACAGAATTTATACTGGACGGACAGGACGGAATCAGGGACCCCACTGGAATGATAGGGGGAAGGCTTGAGGTGAAGGTTCATATAATCACAGGTACAGTGACATCTGTTCAGAACCTTCTTAAGTGTTGTGAGAAGGCAGGGCTTGAAGTCATTGACATAGTCTTCGAACCACTTGCATCAGCAGAGGCAACTCTAACACATGATGAGAAGGAACTCGGTGTTGCACTTATTGATATGGGGGGCGGTACTACAGATATAGTCCTGTATAAAGATGGCTGGCTACGGCATACATCAGTCCTTGCGATTGGAGGAAACCATTTAACAAGTGATGTGGCAGTTGGCCTCAGGATTCCTGTGTCCGAGGCTGAAAGGATTAAAAAGAGTTTTGGCTCTGCTGCAGCAGGCATGGTAAGTGAGTCCGAAGAGATAGATATATCTCAGATAGGGGGGCAGTTGAGAAGAATACCGCGCAGATATTTATCAGAGATTATACAGCCGAGGTGTGAAGAACTATTAGAGTTAATAAAAGGAGAATTGAATGCCTGTTCAGGATACGATATTGCAGCATCTGGTGTTGTACTTACAGGAGGCGCCTCTCTGCTTAATGGTCTTGACAGAATGACTGAGACAATACTTGGCCTTCCTGTCAGGACAGGTGTTCCCGAAAACGGAGGAAAAAGACTCATCTCGCCTCTCGAGGGCGATATAAACAGTCCAATATACGCAACAGGTGTGGGCCTTGTACTTTATGGCTCTGAAACTGAATCAAACAGAGTATTCTTACCAGATTTATTTACAGGGATATTCGGAAGGATGAAAGGTTGGGTAATGGGAATATTTAGATAAAGGAGGTATTTATGTTCGAGATTGAAGAAGTAAAAGGACAGGTAGCAAAAATAAGAGTTATGGGTTTAGGAGGTGGTGGGGGAAATGCGGTCAATAATATGATAGCATCTAACCTCCAGGGAGTTGATTTTATAGCTGTTAATACAGACATGCAGGTTCTCGAAACCTCTCTTGCGCCTACCAGGGTACAAATAGGTGCCACCCTTACAAAAGGGTTAGGGGCAGGCTCAAACCCAGAGATCGGAAGGGCTGCAGCCCTTGAAGACAGAGCAGCAATCGTTGAATGCCTTGAGGGCTCTGATATGGTTTTCATAACTGCTGGTATGGGTGGAGGTACAGGTACAGGTGCTGCACCTGTGATTACAGGTATCGCAAGAGAACTCGGGGCCCTTACAGTTGCAGTTATCACAAAGCCATTTTTCTATGAAGGGAAAAAGAGGTCAATTAATGCAGAGGAGGGCATTAAGGAACTGAAGAAATATGTTGATACCCTTATCGTCATCCCGAATGATAAAATCAGCCTTGTTGTTGAAAAAGGGACTCCTATGCTTAAATCCTTTGCTGTGGCTAATAATGTCCTGAGACATGCAGTACAGGGGATATCTGACATCATCCTGATCCCAGGCCTGATCAATGTTGACTTTGCAGACATTAAGACAATTATGGAGAATATGGGACGTGCTCTCATGGGCTCCGGATCAAGCAAAGGAGAAGGAGGAGCACTCGATGCAGCCAGAAAGGCTATATCAAATCCCCTTCTCGAGGACTCCTCAATTGAAGGGGCAAAAGGTATCCTCATCAATATTACAGGTGGCCTTGAACTCTCATTGAGCGATGTGCAAGATGCGACCTCTCTTATCTATGACTCTGCACACGAGGATGTAAATATAATATTCGGTGCAGTGATAAACCCTGATATAACTGATGAGGTGAGCGTTACTGTGATTGCAACAGGCTTTGATGAACATAAAGAGAAGATAGAACTGCCACGGATAAAGAAGTGGACACCTTTCAGGGAGCCAGCAAGCTTTAAAGGAGCGGACAGGGTTCTTGCAAAAACTCTGAGAACAGATTACGGAATAGATGTAATGTCAACAGACCTTATGCCATATGAAGACCCCATTGATATACCAACGTTTTTGAGGAAGTCACACCAAAGAGAAATTTAATCATCAGGGAATGCTAACACCATTATTAGGGTTTTAAGCTTCCCTCCACAGAGGGGCTTCCAAAGGAAGCCCCTCCCCCCCTTCTGTTACCTGTTTTTATAAAAAAAAGGCCCTGAGTTTTAACTCTGAGCCTTTCCAATCTTAATCCGGCGGCGACCTACTTTCCCATGACCTCACGATCATAGTATCATCGGCCCTGGAAGGCTTAACTTCCGTGTTCGGAATGGGAACGGGTGTTGCCCCTCCGGCATTGCCACCGGAAACCTCATTCTAAATCCTGAGCTAATAGTATCATAAACGGAATTTGCTTTGCAAATTCCGAAATCACTTTTAACTATTCACTAATCACTCCAATTTTGCCCACGGCAAAATTGGTTGGTGGAGGTGAACGGGATCGAACCGATGACCTCCTGCTTGCAAAGCAGGCGCTCTCCCAGCTGAGCTACACCCCCACTGGTGGGCCTAATTGGAGTTGAACCAATGACCTCACCCTTATCAGGGGTGCGCTCTAACCAACTGAGCTATAGGCCCACTGCTCACTGCTTTTCTCGGCCCTGAAAGCTAAAAAGTGCGTAGCATACCTTTTATATTCAAATCTCCTTAGAAAGGAGGTGATCCAGCCGCAGGTTCCCCTACGGCTACCTTGTTACGACTTCACCCCAATTACCGGCCATACCTTAGGAGGCTGCCTCCCTTTCGGGTTAGCTCACCCACTTTGGGTACAACAGACTTTCGTGGTGTGACGGGCGGTGTGTACAAGGCCCGGGAACGTATTCACCGCGGCGTAGCTGATCCGCGATTACTAGCGATTCCGCGTTCATGGAGTCGAGTTGCAGACTCCGATCCCAACTGAGACCGCTTTTAGGGATTGGCTCCACCTTACGGTATTGCTTCCCTCTGTAGCGGCCATTGTAGCACGTGTGTAGCCCTGGACATAAGGGCCATGAGGACTTGACGTCATCCCCACCTTCCTCCAGCTCATCGCTGGCAGTTTCCTCAGAGACTCCCGATCACTCGGGATAACAGAGGATAAGGGTTACGCTCGTTGCGGGACTTAACCCAACACCTCACGGCACGAGCTGACGACAGCCATGCAGCACCTGTGTAAGCTTTCCGATTGCTCGGAATCGTTCCCCTTTCGGTTCACTACTACCTACA
>JACRGU010000058.1 GCA_016212245.1 Nitrospirota bacterium | reverse complement strand
TCGACTTCTTTGATAAACTTCTCATGGGTATAATTCTCCTTTCTCCCTTTTAGGGATTTATTTAAACCATTGAGAATTATACCCTAATTCGTATTTGCATAATTGATGTTACACTACCTTGATAATAGTTGAGCATCTGTTTGCCTGCTCAATAATGACCTCAATGTCTTCTCTGTCCTGGCTGCCATCCGGGAATTTCTTCAGCAAAAGATGACCGAATGTAACTATACCTGTAAGTGGACTGTTTATCTCATGGGCTACACCTGCAGCCATCCTTCCAAGTGAAGCAAGTTTCTCAGAATGTACAAGCTGTGCCTGGGCCTTGCGAATCTCTTCGGTCTTTTCCTCAACCTTCTTCTCGAGTGTATGGCCCCACTCAACAAGTTCATCCTTGGCCTTCTTGAGGTCTGTTGTCATAGCATTAAATGCCCTTGCGAGATCTCCTATCTCATCCTTAGTATCTATCTTAACAGTATAATCAAGCTCGCCTGCAGCTACCCGCTCCATACCTGTTGTAAGAGTACTGACAGGGGTGGAGACTAATTTCCAGAGGATTGTACAAAGGGCTATTGAGAAAAGGATGATGCCACCAAAAACATATGTTGCTATGACTATCTCTTGCCTTTCTATAGCCTTATCCACAAAGGCTGAGGAAAGATCAGCTTCAATGAGACCGAGAACCTTCTGTCCTATAGGGTGGACATGACAGGCCGCAGTATAACAGACAGGCTCATTATAGATGGGCTCTATGATATTAAGAATCCTCGTGCCCTCTCGGTCTTTACTGATAGACCAGTTTCGTATTGTTTTATGTGTACCAGGTACGGCATGGCATGGCCTGCAGACAGGGGCATTTTTGTCAAGCAAAGTCCCTATTTCTTCTTTTAGAGAGGAATATGTAATTTTCCCTTGCTATCGAAGATATTGATTTTATTAACTTCCGCGGCAGCACCTATAGCCTCAACAGTATTCTGAATCGTAGCTGCATGGTAGTAGAGCATACCATGACGCGTGCTCCTTTTTACATTATCTACAAAAGAGATGCCATATTTTACAGAATTCCTGAGAAGTTCTCTCTCCTGATAACGGATCAGAAACCACCAGAAGCCAGTGCTTCCTACTACCATCAGGATACCTATGGGTTAAGATAAGTTTCCCTGTCAGGGAATAGAAGGTTTTCTTTACCTTTACCTTCATTTAATGAAATTTATACTAATTAGTAAGTATTATGCAAGCAAAAACTAAAATTGTAGATTTATATTTTTTACTGTTAGGGGACAATCATAAGTAGACGGTATGTGACAATCATAAGTAGACAATTTGTAGACAATTAGTAGACATTAAGGGGTAGTTAAGGGAAAGGGCTTCATGTTAGAACTCTCCTAAAAAGGAGGGTTTAGTCATGGGGTCGAGATTACACAAGAGACTTTCAGTAGAATTTGTGCAGGAAGTATTGGAAGCATTTAACGAAAAAAGGATAACAGAAGAAATAGCTTGCGAATTATTTGGTCTCAAGAGGGCAAGGCTTTACAAACTAAGAAGAGATTGGCTGAGATGTCAACTAAAGGGTGAAGAATTTAGGTTATGGAATCGTACAAAGAGCAATTTCCGCACTTTTCCAGAAGATATAGAGGGGTGGCTGCATAAAGAACTTATGTACATACGGAATGAAGCAAATACATATCGTGGCAAGTTTAATTTTTCTTTTTTGACAGAACTTGCTGAAAAAGAATTTGGGAGGACTTTTGACAGAAGTGTTTTCAGGCGTTTTGCCTTAAGATATGGATATTATCATGCCTTACCAGAAGAAAAGAGTAAGGTGTATACGAGATTTGAGACCTCTGGTCCAGGGGTATTATATCAGCATGATAGTTCTCATCATCTATGGCTTCCACTGACAGGAGAAAGGCATGCTCTTATTCTTACTGAAGATGACTACTCCCGGAAGGTATTAAGTGGTAAGGTAGTAAATGCTGAAAGTACCTGGGAACATCTCATTCTCACCAGAGGGGTTATAGAACGTTACGGGAGTCCTTTAGCCTACTATGTAGACAATCACAGCATATTCAGATATGTAGGCTACACAAGCAGGCACTACAAATATCTTAAAGGTCCTGATGAAGGGGAGATACAGTTTAAGAGGGCATTAGAGTCGCTCGGAATAGGTTTAATTTATACAGGAAAAGGAGAAGCACAGGCAAAGGGTAAGATAGAGAAACGTTTTGACTATTTTCAGAGGAGATCACCTTACCTCTGCGAGAAACACAAGATCCTCAGGACAGAAGATGCTCAGCCAATTCTTGATGATCTTATATATTATTACAATGATTGTAGGGTTCATCAGGAGACAGGAGAAATACCGACCAAGAGGTGGGAAAACGCTGTGAAAGAAGGTAAAAGTAAACTAAAGGCAATAGATAAAACAGCAGACCTTGACTGGGTATTCTCCATACATGATGTAAGACATGTCAAAAAGGATGGTACCATATCCTTTAAGGGAAAAGAATATAAGGTCAGCAAGTACTCAGGGCAAGAGGTTACGGTCTGTCTTATTCCCGAAGTAAAGATAATGGTTTATAAAGATAGAGATAAGATCTGTGAATATCATCTATAATTTCCCTTGATGTCTATAAATGAAAGTCACCAAATGTCTATAAATGAAAGTCACGGAACAGATTTATATTTTTTACTTGACATGGATTGATATTTTCGAGTATAAAACAAATGCTTATGCCTGGAACCTATATGCCATCAGATTATTTGCCTGTTCTTATCTTCCTGATGGTCGCGATGGCCTTCGGTCTCGGTGCCTTATTAATCGGTGAGATATTCAGGTTAAAAAGGCCGTATCCAGAAAAATTAATGCCTTACGAATCAGGTAATATTCCTGTTGGAGAACCACGGTATAGGTTTTCTGTCAGGTTCTATATCATTGCCATGCTCTTCGTCATATTCGATGTTGAAGCTGTTTTCCTTTATCCATGGGCTGTGGTCTTCGATAAGATCGGGCTTTATGCCTTTATTGAGATGGTAATCTTTATCGTCATACTTCTCATCGGCTATGTCTATGCGTGGAGAAAAGATGCATTTAGATGGGACTGAAATTAGTGATAAGTGTCCGTGAGTAGTGTCAGTAAAAATTAATGAATTTGGGAACTGACACTTACACAAATCACTGACACTGAAGAAGGAGGTGATGGCAAATGGTGATAGACGGCACAACAGCATTAGTAGAAGTAGAAGAAGGCGTAAAGGTAATCCCTGGTGCAAATACGATCATTACTACCCTCGACAAGCTAATTAGGTGGGGAAGATTGTCTTCTCTCTGGCCTGTGACATTTGGACTTGCATGTTGTGCAATCGAGATGATGACAACAGGCTCAAGCCACTATGACCTCGACAGGCTCGGAATAATCTTCAGAGGCTCTCCAAGACAGGCAGACTTTATGATGGTTGCAGGTACTGTTACAAAGAAGATGTCAACTGTTGTCAGGAGGGTCTATGACCAGATGCCAGAGCCGAGATATGTATTATCAATAGGAAGCTGTGCATGTTCTGGCGGTATTTTTAATACTTATAGTGTTGTGCAGGGATGTGACAGTTTTGTCCCTGTAGATGTATATGTCCCTGGTTGTCCTCCAAGGCCAGAGGCTATTTTGCATGGGATTATCAAACTCCAGGAAAAGATCAGAAGGGAGCAGTTCAGGTGGAGCCAGTGGAGGTAAGAGCAAAGGGCAAAGAGATGGAACCATTGGAGATAGCTGAAAAGATAAAAGAGAAATTTCCCGAAGAAGTCCTTGATATAAGGGAATTCAGGGACCAAGTCTCTGTTACCGTAAAGAAGGGCAGGATTGTTGATATATGCAAGTATCTCCATGACGACCCTAATCTTGAGTTTGATTATCTCAGAGACCTCTGTGGTGTTGATTGGCTTGGAAGAAAAGAACCAAGGTTCGAGGTTGTTTATCACCTGTATTCTATAAGGCATTGTCATATGATCCGGCTGAAGGCACAGGTTTCTGAGGATGACCCGAGTATTGATTCTGTAGTGCCTGTGTGGATTGGTGCAGATTGGCATGAAAGGGAATGCTTTGATATGTTCGGGATTGTCTTCAAGGGACATCCTGACCTTAGAAGAATACTTCTGCCCGAGGACTGGGAAGGATATCCATTAAGAAAGGATTATCCTGTAAGGGGTCCTGAAAAGGAATGGTCTGGTTTTGTTGAGGTCTTAGAGAAGGCAAAGGAGTTCGGGGAATTCGAGTGGAGGGAATAGAGTGCCAGAGGTAGAGAAGATACTCGAAACAAGAGAGCTGAATGTGAATATGGGTCCACAGCACCCAGCCACCCATGGTGTTTTGAGGCTCGTTCTTGATATAGATGGTGAAAGAATCGTCAATGTGAAACCTGTTGTTGGATATCTACATAGAGGTGTTGAAAAACTTGGAGAGAACAGGACATATTTCTCAGCCCTGCCATTATCAGACCGTCTGGATTATATATCCACAATGAATAATAATGTTGGTTATTGTGTTGCTGTTGAAAAACTCCTCGGAATAGAAGCACCCGAAAGGGCTAAATTTATCAGGACTATGGTAGCTGAGATGAACAGGATATCAAACCATATTATAGCGCTCGCAACCCATATCCTGGACATTGGTGCTACAACACCATTCCTTTATTCCTTTAGAGAGAGGGAGTGGTTATTGGACCTGTTTGAGATGTTATGTGGTGCAAGACTGACTGTTAGCTATCCACGAATTGGTGGTGTTAGAAACGATGTTTCACAGGAATTTCTGGACAGCCTGTATAAGTTTACTGAGGAATTTCCCTCAAGGATAAATGAGTATGAGACACTTATTACAGAAAACAGGGTATGGAAGAAGAGGACAGTGGGGATTGGCGTAATATCAGCAGAAGAGGCAATAAACTGGGGTTTAACAGGTCCAACATTGAGGGGATCAGGCGTTAACTATGATGTGAGAAAGCATGCACCTTATGACGCTTATGACAAGGTTGATTTTAAAGTCCCCCTCGGTAAAAATGGCGACTGTTATGACAGATACCTATGCAGGATCGAGGAATTAAAGCAGTCAAACAGGATAATAAAACAGTGTATTGAGAAACTGCCTAAGGGCCCGATTATGGCTGATGTTCCCAAATATGTTCTTCCGCCTAAGGATAATGTCCTAAAAGATATGGAGCACCTTATCCACCAGTTTGTCTTAATTACAAAGGGACCAACAGCGCCTGAGGGTGAGGTATATGTATCCACGGAGGTCCCCAAAGGCGAACTTGGTTTTTATTTTGTGAGTGATGGTACAGGAAGGCCTTATAGGATGAGGGTGAGGTCACCTTCGTTTATACATGTTTCAGTTCTTCCGAGGTTGTGTGCAGGACATATGGTTGCAGATGTGATTGCAAATATAGGGACAATAGATATAGTGCTCGGGGAATGTGATAGATAAAATAAGTTAAAAGTTAAAAGTGAGAAGTTAAAAGTATAAAAGTAGCCGCAGGCTTTAGCCTGCGATTAAGGCGAAGAAAATATGTTCAGCGAAACAGCAATAAAGGATGGTATGGAGGACTGGAGGATTGTTTCTGAGATATCAAAGAATATGGGTATAGCTATGAATTATTCATCTGCACAGGATATCATGACAGAGATCAGTAAGGTCTCTCCTCTTTACAGAGACCTTACATATGAAGAGATTGAAAGTGGTGATGCGATCTGGCCGTATAAGGGTGAACCACTGAGGGGTGGATTGGAAGAGATCGTTGTTTCAGCCCGTGTCTCACGCCCCACGCCTCGCGCCTTATATATTGCCCTTGAAAGGCCACTATTTCATTCAGGGACTCTAAGCAGAAAGGCACATGCGCTCAACAGGATTTATCCTGAGGCGGTTGTCAGGGTCAATCTAGATACTGCTAAAAAATCTGGATTAAAGGATGGAGCTATGGCAAAGATTTCATCCGGGCTTGGTGTCCTCGAACTCCCTGTCGTAATTGATGCTGCAGTGGATGAGCCAATAGTAATGCTAAGTAATAATTTTGAAGGTAAGGGGGCATTCAGCATCCTCGGTTATAGCCTCGACCCGATTACAAAGACCGCCGGGATTGAAGGTGTGGAAGTTACAATACAGAAGGTAGAGCACAAATGAATATAGCTGATATATTAATGTCAAACCAAACATGGGATTTCTTGATTAATGATGTGCTGGCAGCTTTTATTAAGATTGCCATTGTTCTCGCAATAACACTGCTTCATGTGGCATATGCAACATATTACGAGCGTAAAACTATAGGGCATATGCAGGTAAGGCTCGGTCCGATAGAGGTCGGGCCACATGGGCTTCTCCAGCCTATTGCTGATGGCATAAAATTGTTCTTCAAAGAAGATATAATCCCTGAAAATGCAGACAAACCTGTGTTTTACCTTGCACCTGTCATCTTTATGGCTGCGGCTCTGGTATCACTATCTGTTATACCCTTCTCTGATAATTTTGTGATTGCAGATATCAACATAGGTCTTTTATTCATCTTTGCCGTGGCAGGCCTCGGTGTTTACGGAATATTTATATCAGGATGGGCATCAAACTCCAAATACGCATTCTTAGGTGGCCTGAGGTCATCTGCACAGGTTATCAGTTATGAGATTGCGCTGGGGCTGAGCCTTGTTGGCGTAATGATGATGGCAGGTTCCCTCAACCTTACGGATATTGTGAGGGCCCAGGAAAGATATCCACTCGGTATGTTTGCGATACCCCAGTTCCTCGGCTTCTTTGTATTCATAGTCGCTGCATTTGCCGAAACAAACAGGTTACCATTTGACCTTCCCGAGGCTGAGAGCGAGCTCGTTGCAGGATATTTTGTTTAATACAGTGGATTCAGGTTCGCATTGTTCTTCCTCGGAGAATATACGGCTATGTTAATAATGTCCTCGATTTGTGCAATATGCTTTTTAGGTGGCTGGACAATACCTCAGTTTATTACAAATACACTGCCATTTTTGTTAAAAGTGCCGGGGATTTTATGGTTTCTTGTGAAGGTCTATGCATTCATGTTCTTCTATTACTGGGTAAGGGCAACGCTTCCGAGGTACAGATATGACCAGCTTATGGCTATCGGCTGGAAACTGCTTATACCATTGGCGTTAGTAAATATATTAATAACAGGATTGGTGAAGATAATGGTATGAGATTCAAAATGCAAAATGAAAAATTTAAAATTACAGAGCAAAATTCAAAATTTTTAATTTTGAATTGTAATTTTGCATTTTTATCTTTAAATTTTGCTTTTTATGGAATGAGGTTAAAGAAGTGAAGACAGCTAAAGAATTTTTAAAGACTATATTCTTTATTGAGATTTTAAGGGGATTGGCCCTTACACTGAGCAGACTCTTTACACATGCGGTCACAAGGCGTTATCCAAAGGTTAAAAGGCCTGCACAACCCGGCTTCAGGGGACTACATGCACTTGTAAGAGACCGCGATACAGGTAAGGAGAAATGCGTAGGCTGCTGCCTCTGTGCTGCCTATTGCCCATCTCAGTGTATATATATCTATACCAGTGAGGACGAAGACCACAAAAAGATAGTGGATAGATACGAGATAGAGGTCCTTAGGTGTATTTTCTGTGGTTTCTGTGTCGAGGCATGTCCTTTTGGAGCAATCTCGCTTACAGAGCATTATGAATACTCAGATTATTCGAGGGACGCCTTTTATATGACAAAGGAAAGATTGCTTTCAAACTGGGATAAGTATATGGCTGGTCAGAAGGGCGAAGGGTATTTCAGGAAATTCTGGAGACCCATGAGCGAAGATTTTGGGACCCCTGAGAAACAGGCAACATGGAGGAAAATTCAAAATGCAAAATGAAAAATTTAAAATTACAGAGCAAGATTTAAAATGTCACCCTGAACTCGTTTCAGAGGCCCTGAACTTGATTCAGGGTGCTGACTCAAGTTCAGCATGACAGCTAAAAAGGAGTTTTTATGTTGCCTAAACTGTTCTTTGGATATTTTGCTGCAGCCATAGTTTTACTTTCTATACTTGTTATCACAAGAAGGAATGCTGTGCACAGTGTGTTATGGATGCTGTTACTGTTTTTTCATATAGCAGCGCTCTATCTTTTCTTGAATGCCGAGTTCTTGACCGCTGTCCAGCTTATTATCTATGCCGGTGCAATGCTGGTCCTGTATCTCTTTGTGGTTATGCTCCTTAACCTGAAGAAAGAAGAAGGAGTATCCCGTTTTGTTGACTTCTGGCCGAATGCTCTTGTAATTGCATTAGCACTGCTTTTTGCTATAGGGATTTCTGTCAGGGCTATTGTTATTGGTCCTACAGGGGGTTATTCTGTAGATGTAGTTAAGAAAGCAGGGCACACTGATATCTTAGGCAGAGTTCTATATACAGAGTATTTATTTCCATTTGAGGTGGTATCCGTTGTTTTGCTCGTGGCGATTATAGGTGCGATAGTGCTTGCAAAGAAGAAGCTAAAGACATGATGGAGGTAGAATGGTCTCATTGCAGAGTTATATAGTTTTAAGCATGATAGTCTTTACTATTGGGATTTTTGGCTTTCTTACGAGGAGGAATATAATAATCATGCTTCTGTCTGTAGAGCTTATGCTTAATGGGGTCAACATTAGCCTCGTGGCATTCAGTCATTATATGCAGGATATGAGGGGACAGATAATGGTATTTTTTATAATTGCGGTTGCTGCTGCTGAGGCCGCAATAGGGCTTGCATTGATAATCGCACTCTTCAGGAATAAACCAACAGTGAATATAGACGAGATAAACATTATGAAAGGATAATCATGAAGGCTTATTTACTGATACCATTTTTGCCACTTGCAGCATTTGTAATTAATATCCTGTTCGGGAGAGACCTTATAAAAGATAAGTCGCACTGGATTTCCTGTTCGACAATAATAGGATCCTTTATTGTATCTGTAATTACCCTCTTCGATGTTATTAATGGAAAGGTAATTAACGAAGACTTATATACATGGATAGTCTCTGATAAGTTCAGGGTCTCTGTTGGTTTCCTAATTGACCAGCTCACAGCAGTGATGCTCATAGTTGTCACAGGTGTTGGCTCTCTTATCTTTATATATTCTATCGGTTATATGCACGGCGATAAAGGCTATTACAGGTTCTTTGCATATTTAAGCCTATTCGTATTCTTTATGCTCATGCTCGTTATGGGGAATAACTTCCTCATACTCTATCTTGGCTGGGAAGGAGTCGGTCTCTGTTCCTATTTCTTGATAGGTTTCTGGTTTGAGAAGAAGTCAGCATCAGATGCAGGCAAAAAGGCATTTATTACATGCAGATTTGGTGACTTTGGATTTGCCCTCGGTGTGATAATGATATTTCTCACCTTCGGAACACTTCACTATGTACCTGTATTTACTGAGGCAAAAAACTTTGCTGGCCAGACCGTGAATCTCCTTGGCTATGATGTTAACCTTATGACCCTTATTGCCCTTTTGCTTTTTGCTGGCGCCGTTGGCAAATCAGCCCAGATACCCCTTCATGTCTGGCTACCTGATGCGATGGAAGGCCCAACACCTGTTAGTGCACTCATCCATGCTGCAACAATGGTCACGGCAGGCGTATTCATGGTCGCAAGGTGTAGCCCTATATTTAACCTCTCAGAGGTTGCAATGTATACAGTGGCGATTACTGGAGCAGTTACATCTCTGTTTGCAGCCACAATCGGCACCCTCCAGAATGATATAAAAAGGATAATTGCATACTCCACAATAAGCCACCTTGGAATGATGTTCGCTGCATGCGGTGTTGGTGCATATGCTGCTGGGATCTTTCACCTTTATACCCATGCATTTTTTAAGGCACTGCTCTTCCTTGCTGCTGGTAGTGTTATACATGCTGTCCACCATAATGACATCCAGAGGATGGGCGGGCTTAAAAAATATATGCCAATTACATATATTACAATGTTTATTGCTGCATTAAGTGCCGGGGGTGTCCCAGGTCTTTCAGGATTCTTCAGCAAGGACGAGATAATATGGTCTACCTTTGCGTCTGGTAGCCCTATAGGAAAGTTTGTATGGATTCTCATGACTGCTGTTGCATTCTTCACACCCTTCTATTCATTCAGGATGATATTCCTTACATTCCACGGAAAATTTCGTGGAACACATCACGAGGAGCATCACCTCCATGAGTCACCACCTATTATGACCATACCTCTTATATTACTGGCGGCTGGTGCAGTTGTAGCAGGATGGGCTGGTATCCCGGCAATTCTGGGAGGAGGTGCTCATATTGTTCATTTCCTTGAGCCTGTACTCGGGCATCCAGAACTGCATGGCACACATGCGCAGGAATTCGGGATAATGGGTCTTTCGACGACTATAGCCCTTTCCGGGATCGTCATCGCTGCAATCTTTTATCTCATAAAGACATATATGCCTGTGACACTTGCAGAGAGGTTTAGAAGCATTTACAGGACACTCTTTAACAAATACTATGTTGATGAACTTTATAGTTTTATTATTATAAGACCTGCACTCTGGATTGCCAATACAATAATTGAGGGTTTCACGGACGCAAAGATAATAGAGGGCATAGTGAATGGTGTCCCAAGGTCAATAGGTAGATTCGCTGGTATATTAAGGAAGGTGCAGACTGGACTTACACAACATTATGCGGTCATAATGGCTGTCGGGATACTCGTTATAATCGCATTTGTATTACTCTAACAGGATGAGAGAACGATGGAACAGGTAATAATGAATAATTTAAATTATCCGATTCTCAGCACTATTATATTTCTGCCTGTTTTTGGTGCCCTGCTGCTCCTTCTTATTAGTAGATCCAGGGAGTCACTTATAAAATGGGTTGCCCTGACAGTAACTATCGTAACATTTATCCTTTCAATACCTTTATTTACAAACTTTGATAAGTCAACATACAAGATGCAGTTTGTCGAGAGACATGATTGGATTCCGGCCTGGAACATAAAATATTATTTGGGTGTTGATGGTATAAGCATCCTTCTTGTCCTTCTTACCACCCTCTCAGCGATCCTCTGTGTCCTTATATCATGGAATTCTATAAAGATAAAGGTAAAGGAGTTCTATATAGCAATCCTTCTGACATGTGGGGCAATCGCAGGCGTTTTCTGTTCCCTCGACTTTTTCCTCTTCTACCTCTTCTGGGAGGCGATGCTCATACCCATGTATCTCATTATAGGGGTCTGGGGAGGGCCAAACAGGATTTATGCAACAATAAAGTTCATTCTCTATACACTCATTGGCAGTGTCCTAATGCTTGTCGGGATAATATTCCTTTACTTCTATGGAGGCAAGACATTTGATATCCTCGAATTAATGACAAAGACATACCCTTACACAATACAGCTCTGGCTTTTCTGGGCATTCTTTGCAGCATTTGCAGTTAAGGTTCCTATGTTTCCTGTTCATACATGGCTTCCAGATGCACATACAGAAGCTCCTACAGCAGGTAGTGTCATCCTTGCGGCTATACTCATCAAGATGGGTGCATACGGTTTCCTGAGATTCTCCATCCCTTTATTTCCCGAGGCTTCAAAGGCTATGACCCCTGCGATGCTGACCCTTTCAGTGATAGCAATTATATATGCTGGAATCGTATGCCTTGCCCAGAAAGATTTAAAGAGGCTTATTGCATATAGCTCTGTAAGCCATATGGGTTTCATTACAATGGGCATTTTTGCCCTTAACAGCCAAGGAATAGAAGGTGGAATCTTACAGATGATCAACCATGGGATTGTGACAGGTGCACTCTTCATGTGCGTAGGGATAATATATGACAGGACACATTCGAGGCAGATTGCAGATCATGGTGGGCTTTCAACACCCATGCCTGTTTATGCAGCCTTCTTCATGGTATTCACGCTTTCAGCAATAGGACTTCCAGGGACAAATGGATTCATTGGTGAATTCCTTACAATCCTTGGTGGGTTTACTGCGAATAAATGGGTAGGTGTTCTTGCAGCAACAGGAGTAATTATAGGAGCTGGATATATGCTCTGGCTTTATCAGAGAATGTTCTTTATGAAAGTGCACGAAAAGGTTGTTGGTCTTCCTGACATGGATACGAGGGAAATAATAGCGCTAGCACCTCTCGTTATCCTCGTGTTATGGATAGGTGTTTATCCAGTACCATTCCTTGACTTCATGCACCCATCAGTCCAGCATCTCCTCGAGAGGGTTAATGGCAGTGGTATGGAGGGGATAAACATAGCGAAGGCTGTTGTGGAGACTCTAAAATGAAAAACAAAAAGTTAAGAAATTGGGAATATGTATAAAATAGAGGGTTTTCGATGCAACTTGTAATGCCTGACCTTAATCCAGTAATTCCGGAGATTCTTTTGACTGTCCTTGCCCTTATTCTCTTAATGGCAGACCTTGTTATAAAGAGGAAGGAGACGATTGCATTCCTGAGCATTGTCAGTGTTGCTGGAGTTGCATATACCCTGATTGGTTCTGCTGGCACTACATTCGGAGGCATGTTTGTTTCAGATGGTTACAGCACATTCTTTAAGCTTATATTCTTAGTGAATGTAATCCTTACTATTTTGATATCGGTCAGATACATAGTTGTGGAGAATATAAACTTTGGCGAATATTACGGCCTTATCCTTTTTTCTACACTGGGGATGATGATTATGGCCTCGGCAGGAGACCTTATAGTCCTTTATCTTGGCCTTGAACTGATGGCGCTCAGCACTTATGTGCTTGCAGGGTTTATAAGACATAATGTTAAATCAAACGAGGCTGCACTGAAGTATTTCTTACTCGGTGCATTTTCCTCAGCATTCCTTCTTTACGGTATGTCAATGATTTATGGACTTACAGGGACCACGGATTTAAAGGCTATAGCAACTTATATAAGCAAAAACGGACTTGAAGGTAACAAAACGCTATTACTCTCCATGATACTCTTTGCTGTTGCATTTGGTTTTAAGATTGCTGCTGTGCCTTTTCATATGTGGGCGCCTGATGCATATGAGGGAGCACCAACAACCATAACAGCATTTATGTCAGTTGGTCCAAAGGCTGCTGGTTTTGCAGTCCTTGGAAGGGTTTTCATGACTGCCTTTGGGGCTATACATGTTGAATGGTCGGTGGTACTTATACCATTGGCTATACTTTCGATGTGCATTGGTAATGTTGTTGCCATAGCCCAGACAAACATTAAAAGGATGCTCGCCTATTCATCCATCGCCCATGCTGGATACGCCCTCCTCGGTGTTATTGCTGCGAATAATGAAGGGCTTGCCAGTATGATGAACTATATGCTGATATATGCATTTATGAATATTGGTGCCTTCGGAATTGTAATCCTGCTCAGGAGTGAAGGATTTAAGGGTGAGGATATAACTGACTATGAAGGTCTTGCAAAGACCCATCCGCTATCAGCAGCACTCATGCTCATATTCATGTTTTCCCTTACAGGCATTCCACCTACAGCAGGATTTATTGGTAAGTTATATGTATTTATGAGCGCAATCAATGCTGGTTACACATGGCTTGTTGTTATAGCCGTAATCTTTAGCGTAATATCTGCATACTTTTATCTGAGGATTGTCATGTATATGTATATGAGAGAGCCGAAGGTAGAGGTCAGCCTTTCCACATCCCCTGCAATAGGCCTTGCCCTCACAGTAACAGTAGTAGCTACACTTGTGATAGGCGTATTCCCATCAGTCCTCGTAGAGCTTGCCCGAGCAGCAATATCAAGGTTTTAATAATTTATTGTTTGCCCATTTCTTTGAAGCTGATGTCCTAACCAGAAAGAGTGGCAAGCTTGACAAAATTCTTATATAGGTGTAAAAAAGAATAGGAGGTTAAGACCATGGAAATGATAGATATCCTCAGGGCTGCAGTAGAAAATAATGCCTCTGATATTCATATAATTGTTGGAAGGCCGCCGATGCTAAGGGTGCGCGGGCATATGGAGTCCCTGCCAGGCTTCCCTGAGCTTACAGCAGAAGACACAAAGGCACTTATATACAGTATGCTATACGAAGACCAGATTGCAAGATTCGAGGAAAAACTCGAACTTGATTCATCGTACAGCATCCCTGGCCTCAGCCGTTTCAGGGTGAATGTCCTACTCGAGAAGAATGGTGTTAGTGCAGTACTGAGGTTGATCTCTTCAAAGATTCCAACACCGAAGGATTTGAGACTTTCTGATGCTATACTCTCCCTCACACAACTTGCAAGGGGTCTTGTCCTCATAACCGGGCCAACCGGCTCAGGGAAATCTACCACACTCGCATCCCTCATTGATATTATAAATGCTGAGAGAAAGGAACATATCCTTACTGTAGAGGACCCTATTGAGTTTGTTTATGAGATGAAAAACTGTGTTGTAAGACAGAGAGAGGTAGGTTCACAGACCCGCTCATTTTTAGATGCATTGAAACACGCCCTCAGGCAGGATCCTGATGTGATACTTGTAGGTGAGATGAGGGATCTTGAAACAATCTCCCTTGCACTAACTGCTGCTGAGACCGGTCATTTAGTATTCGGAACACTACACACACAGGATGCACCCCAGACTGTTGACAGAATTATAGATGTCTTTCCACCCCACCAGCAGCAGCAGATACGTGTCCAGCTCGGTGCTACCCTCAGGGCAGTAGTCTGTCAGCAGCTCCTACCAAAGGCAGATGGCAAAGGAAGGGTAGCTGCAAGAGAGGTAATGATAGTTACTCCTGCAATCGCGAATCTTATACGTGAGGGTAAGACACACCAGATTTATAGTGCCATCGAGACAGGTGCAAAGTTTGGCATGTGCACCCTCGAAACCTCATTAGCTGAACTTGTAAAAGAACGACTTCTTACCATCGAGGAAGCGGTATCCAAAGCTAATAACCCTGATGCAGTGAGGAACAAGGTAGGGGTCTTAGGGCCACAGCCTCAGCCAGCAATGGGGGTAAGAAGACTATGAAGATAGATGAATATCTAAGGGCACTTGTAGAGGGGGGAGGCTCTGACCTTCATCTCAAGGTCGGCCGGCCACCGCTCATGAGGATAAAAGGCGAACTCATCCCGACAGAATACCCTGTAATAGGCAAGGAAAATATGAAGGAGCTTCTACTTTCAATGCTCACAGATATTCAGATAAAAAAGCTCGAGGATGAGCGTGAGCTTGATTTTTCATATCTTGTTGAGGGCCTTGCGAGGTTCAGGGGGAACATATTTCACCAGATGGGTTACCTCGGCGCTGTCTTCAGGGTAATCCCTGTTGAGATCAAAACCGTAGACCAGCTCGGTCTACCACAGGTTCTTAAAGACCTTGTATTCAGAAATCAGGGAATCATCCTTGTCACAGGGCCGACAGGAAGTGGTAAGTCAACCACCTTGGCTGCCATGATTGACCACCTTAATGAGAACAGGTCACATCACATCATCACGATTGAGGACCCTGTTGAGTTCGTCCATAAAGACAAGAAATGCACAATAAACCAGCGTGAGATCGGATTTGATACCCATTCCTTCTCTGCTGCATTGAAAAGGGCATTAAGACAGGACCCTGATGTTATCCTCGTTGGTGAGATGAGAGACCCTGAGGCCATCACGATAGCAATGACGGCTGCTGAGACTGGCCATCTCGTATTCAGCACACTTCATACAAACGATGCAAAACAATCCATAGACCGCATTATAGACACGTTTCCCCCCGAGCAACAACATCAGGTCAGGATGCAGCTTGCCATGACACTGTGTTCAACAGTATCACAGAGATTGATTAAAAAATCTGATGGGTCAGGCAGGGTGGCTGTCATAGAGGTGATGATTAACACACCCACAATCAGGAAGATGATAGAGGAAGGAAAGACAGGTGCGATAGACAAGGCAATCTCTGACTCAGCCTCTCTCTATAAGATGCAGACAATGAACCAGCATCTTTTCCAGCTTGTTAAGGAGGGTGCCATTACAAAGGAAGATGCCCTGAGTGTGAGTAATAACCCGAATGACTTAAGGATACTGTTCCAGACACAGATGCCAGCAGCAGAGGCGCAACCTGCACAAAAACCCTCACCCATTGGCCAGAGACCATCAGGCATCGAAGGCAAATATGGAAGATAATTTAGAGGTTCTCAGAAGCATCCCTATATTTGCAGGCATTAAAGATGAAGTACTGCACTCCCTATCATCACTGTTAAAGGAAGAGCGATTTCTCAAAGGAGAATATATAATCCGCGAAGCTGATTACTCAAATACGATGTATATATTGCGTTCAGGTGAGGTAGAGGTAAGGAAGGTGATCAATCGTGAATCTAACAGATACAAGACACTTGCCATACTTGAAGAAGGAGATATATTCGGTGAGATGGCAGTATTCGGCGAGGAATTCAGGACAGCGGATGTAATTACAAGAGAAGACTCCATCCTCTGGAAAATGGACTATAGCGATCTCTTTAATATCATAGAGGCAGACCCTGTAAGTGGTGTCAGGCTACTTCAGGTCATAATAACAATCCTCATAGCGAGGATAAAATCGCTTAACAGAGAGCTTGCTACCCTGTATGAGATAGGGAGGCTGATACCTGAGACTAAGGACTTAGAAGGGCTGACAGGGGTTGTCTTTAGACAGGTGATGAATGACATTGAACCTGCTAAGATGGGCCTTATTGCTATCTGGAATAAATTCAATGACGAGTTTGATATCCATCATTCATTGAATATGAGTAAAGAGCACGCTATAGAAAGAAACGACCCTATCTCCATATGGCTGTTGGAAAACAGGTCTCCGCTCCTAATTAAGGATACAGTCAGAAATCCTGAGTTCGAAGGCAGATTTTATTCCGGACGCTCCCTTATCGCTTCTCCATTTATCCATGACAGCGACGTGCTTGGATTTATCCTCCTCAGCAATCCATACAGGAGAAATGCCTTTACCTATAGCCATCTGGTCCTCCTTTCTGCGGTCTGCAACCAGGTTGGGGCGAGAATGAAGGATATAGAAAAGAAGACCGAGGATGTTTGTAAAGAAAGGCTTGCTCAGGTAAGGCTCTGAATTTTATCAATAACCCTTTTAATCCTCCTCTGTATACCCCTAATTGATGTTCTCCCGGTATCAATTATAAGTTCTGGGTTTAATGGCTCTTCGTAAGGTACTACCATGCCAGGCACAGGCCAGCCTGCAGCACCCTTTTTATAGATATCCTTTGGTGCTTCATGTGCCTCTAACCTATGTCTCTCCCTCTCCATGCATAACTCAATAGGACATCTAAGATATACCTCTGCATATTGGGGTATAAGTTGTCTTGCGAGCTTACGCCATCTCCTGAGATTCCCTGTAGCATCAATGATTACATTATGTCCGAGTTCTGTGATAGTCTTTGCGAGATAGACGAGTGCCCTGTAAACTATTTCTCTCTCAGAATCAGAATAGGTTGGCTCCGGTGTGACGACCTTTCTCAATTCGTCCATCCTGAGGATAATGAATTCAGGGTATGCCTTTTTGAATGCATCAGCAACTGTGCTCTTGCCACTGCCTGGAAGCCCTGTTATCCATATCGCAATGCCCGACATGAGCTAACGATTCTTTCTGTTATAACCAAAACTTTCTTCAAAGATAGGGGCGATGAGATTGTCCACAGGTGCATAATCATCCCTTAGAACAACAGCGTATCTCTTATTCAGGAATTCATCCAATAAATCTTCTGGTACTACAGCTGATGTGGCATCACCCTCAAACTTATCCTCTATATACGACTCGAAATCTTCGATATTTAGATTACCATTGCCTGCAATTACAATAAATGTACTTATTCCTGTATCTTCAAAGTCAGGGGTTACGGATATCAGCCGAACATTCTTATCCCCGAAGACCTCTCTTAATGTCCTGATATATGAGGGCAGAAAGGCCCCCTTTTGAAAATTGTCAATAATGTTTGACAATAAAATACCATTCGGATTCAGAATATTCTTGAGCTGCCGGGCAAATTCCTTTGTTGTCAGATGGTATGGTATTGAAAGGTCATTATATGCATCAGTAAAGATAACATCATATCTGTCTTTACAATTCATCACAAACCAGCGGCCATCGGTATTATACGAATGGATCCTCGTATCCTGAGACAGCCCCAGATATTTATAAACAACCCTCGTTATCTCTGGGTCTATCTCCACAACATCAATATCTGCATTCGGGTAAAAAACCTCCATATACCTCGGAAAGGTATAACCTCCACCTCCAATCGTCAGGCTCCTGAATCCTGCATCCTTTTCAAACCTCCATTTTAGAACCTCAGCGTAGATTCTTTCATACTCATATTCGATGTGGAGTGGATTTTGTAGGCTCACATATGAGTGTATGAGATTATCCAGTACCAGGGCCTCAAGCCTCGTTTCTCCATCTGAACTCAATGATTTATTCAATTTTATTGTGTAATAATCACTCTCCTTATAAAAATATGTATCAGAAGTAACAGGTGGTTTAAATGCTGAGTCATATATGCCCAATAGAAGAAATGAGGGAAATAATAAGAATGCGATTGCAGCCCCGTATTTACTACGGGGCTTTGCCTTGAATAATGAGCCCAGGAATACTGCTGTTAAGATTAATATCACACCCATCATTAATATGATATTCCTTGTCCCCATCCACAAGATAAGAAAGAACCCTGCTGCAAAAGTGCCCAGGATTGAACCCAATGTTGAGAAGGCATATATCTTCCCTACAACATTTCCCACCCTGTCTAAATTCTGGATTGCGAGCTTAACAACAACAGGTGAAATCATCCCGAGGAGACAGCTCGGGACAAAAAATATGATAGTCGTTACAAGAAGTATACGCCACATAAGTGACACAGGAAAGGTGTGTGATGCAATCAGATTTGTAACCGGTGCAATTGAAAGCGCAGCTATCCCTGACAACAGTAATAGCCATCCTAAGGTCTTTCTCTTGGGGAATCTATCTGCTAATCTTCCACCTAAATATGCACCTATACTGATTCCAGTTAGAACAACACCTATAATACTTGTCCATGTGTAAAGAGAAACACCAACAAACGGTGCAAGGATACGACCAGCGACGATCTCTATCACCAGGATACAGAAGCTCGCTATAAAGGTTATGATGTATGCCATAATAAGATTCATCCCTGTAACCCTCCTGAGTTTTTTGAGTTCCAGTCATTTGTCATTGGTCAACAGTCACTGGGCAACAAACTAATGACTGATGACTATTATACTGTAACCTAGTGATAAAATGTGGCTGAGGTTTACATTGACTTGAAATTACCCATAGGTTAATATTTCAATATGCATCCACATTCAGAGTATGTCCCTCTCCATCTGCATACAGAATACAGTCTCCTGGACGGGGCGATAAGGATAAAAGAGCTTGTCGAACAGGCCGTAGTCTTCAGAATGCCTGCTGTGGCAATAACAGATCATGGTAACCTCTTTGGTGCAGTGGAGTTTTACAGGCGTACTACCAAGGCAGGTATTAAACCTATACTCGGCTGTGAGGTCTATGTAGCACCGGGGAGTCGCTTTGATAGAAGAAATACTGCTGATGTAGAGGAGGCATCCTTCCATCTCATCCTGCTTGCGAAAGATAACAAGGGATACCGAAACCTCATCTCACTTGTGACAAAGGCGTATACCGAGGGATTCTACTACAAACCGAGGATAGATATGGATCTGCTCGAACAATACAGTGGCGGACTGATCGGACTGACATCATGCCTGAAGGGAGAGGTACCTTATTATCTACAGAGGGGGATGATTGATAAGGCAAGGGAGAAGGCCCTCAAATATAAACATATACTTGGCCCGGAAAATTTTTATATAGAGGTACAGGATAATGGTCTTCCTGAACAGGAAGAAGTAAACAAGAGGCTTATCGAGCTTGCAAGGGAACTCCATATCGGTATAGTGGCCACAAATGACTGTCATTACATGAAGAAGGAAGATTCAAGGGCACATGATATCCTGCTATGTATCCAGACAGGCAAGACAGTAAATGATAAAAACCGTCTCCATTTTAACTCTGATGGCTTCTACTTCAAATCACCTGAGGAGATAAAGAATGTGTTTAAAGATATACCCGAGGCAGTCCTGAACACGAGGGCCATTGCAGAGAGGTGTAATGTTGAATTCAGATTAGGGGCAAACCTACTGCCAAGATACGAACTCAAAAACGGGCAGACACCTGATGCATTACTTGAGAAACTTGCCTTTGAGGGAATGTTTCATAGATTTGGGTCGGGACAAAGAACAACTTATATAGAAAGACTCAGGAGAGAACTCGATATAATACAAAAGATGGGCTATTCATCATATTTCCTTATAGTCTGGGACTTCATAAGCTATGCAAAGAAGATGGGGATCCCTGTTGGCCCGGGGAGGGGCTCAGCAGCAGGAAGTCTTGTCTCATACTGCCTTAATATCACAGATATTGACCCCATTAAATACAACCTCCTTTTTGAGCGCTTTCTTAACCCTGAAAGGGTAAGCATGCCTGATATAGATGTAGACTTCTGCAAAGATAGAAGGTCAGAGGTCATCTCATACGTTGCTGAAAAATACGGAAAAGACCATGTTGCACAGATAATTACATTCGGCACAATGGCTGCGAAGGCAGCAATAAGAGATGTTGGCAGAGCACTTGATCTCCCTTATGCAGAGGTGGACAGGATTGCAAAATTGGTGCCTAACACATTGAACATTACAATTGAAGATACACTGAAAGTCGAACCACAACTAAAGGCCCTTTATGATAGTAACCCTAAAATAAAAGAACTGATAGATATTGCCATACGTCTTGAAGGGCTCTGCAGGCATGCATCAACTCATGCTGCAGGTGTTGTGATCTCCCCAGCCCCCTTAACAGACTATACACCGCTTTATAAGAACCCCTCTGATGGAAGTATTACAACCCAGTTCGATATGGGGGCAGTAGAGCGAATTGGTCTATTAAAATTCGATTTTCTGGGGCTAAAAACCCTTACTGTGATAGACAAAACACTGAAATATATAAGGGAGAATGGTAAGGACTTATCACTCAAGGATATCCCGCTCGAAGACAAAAAGACATATGAACTTTTGAGTTCAGGACATACCACAGGCATCTTCCAGCTTGAAAGTACTGGCATGAGAGACCTGCTCAGAAAGATGTCTCCAAACAGGTTTGAAGACCTTATAGCGCTCGTTGCCCTTTACAGGCCTGGCCCCATAGGAAGCGGCATGATAGATGACTTCATAAAAAGGAAAAAAGGCCAGATACCTGTTAAATATGAACTGCCACAGCTAAAGGAAATCCTGGACGAGACATACGGTGTTATCCTTTATCAGGAGCAGGTCATGAGGATAGCAAACAAGCTTGCAAACTTTACCATGGGACAGGCAGATATCCTGAGGAAGGCTATGGGCAAGAAAAAACCAGAAGAGATGGAGAAACAGAAGGAGGCATTCATACAGGGGACTCGGGCAAACGGCATCTCAGAGAAAAAGGCAACAAGGCTTTTTGATCTAATGGCATTCTTTGCAGAATACGGTTTCAACAAGTCACACTCAGCAGCATACGCATACCTTGCTTACCAGACAGCTTATCTAAAAACGCACTACCCTGTTGAGTTCATGGCTGCCACCCTGAGTGCTGATATGGACAATACAGATAGAATAGTAAAGTCAATAAACGAGTGCCGTGAGATGGGTATAGAAATATTACCGCCTGATATAAATCACTCTGGACAGGAATTCAAGGTAGTAGGAAATTCAATAAGGTTCGGCCTCGAGGCTGTAAAGGGGGTCGGCTCATCTGCGATAGAGTCAATACTCGAAACGAGGAGGACAGATAGCTTATTCACTTCTGTATCAAATTTCCTTGAGCGGGTGGATACGAGAAAGGTAAACAAAAAGGTTGTAGAGGGCCTTATAAAGGCAGGGGCCTTTGACTCACTCGGCATGACCAGGGCAGCCGCAATGGTTCTGATGAGCAAAATGCTCAATGGTAGCAGCAGGGCAAAGGCATCAGGCCAGCAGAATATTTTTGGCGATGTTCCTGAAGAAACTGCAGGTAGTGATCAGGAGTGGGATGAATTTGAACTCCTCAAACATGAGAAAGAGGCACTCGGCTTTTATATAACCGGTCATCCACTCACAAAATACAGCAAACAGCTCGATAAAATTAATGCTAGAAAGACATCCGAACTTGAGGAAGCACTGGATGGAGAAGAGGTTCAGATAGGCGGCATACTGAGAAATATCAAAAAGATACAGACAAGATCAAAGGCAGAGATAATGGCATATATTACACTCGAAGATGCCGAAGGCAGTACAGAGGTAATTATCTTTCCCGAGCTCTACAGGAAAAGCCTGCCTTTCCTGCAGAAGGATATGGTCTTATTCGTAAGGGGCACTGTGGATAAGACAGAGAAGGGGATTAAGATTATCGCAAGGGAAATCTCAAGGCTGGATGAACCTGAAACAAAAACAGGACAGAGGGTGGAGATAAACTTTAAATATCCGTCTCCAGATAGTATAAGCCTGCACAGGCTGAGGTCTATTATAATATCTAAGAGTAGAGGTCTCCAAAAAGTCGAAGACTTTTTGGAGCAGAATGGTGAATACCCTGTTTATCTGAGGATAGCCCTTAAAGATTCTGAGGCGCTAATTGCTACTGGAATGAAGATAACGCCTGACAGAGACACCATCCGCAGGATAGAAGAGATAGCAGGCAAGGGGGCTATAAAAATAAATTAAAAATGCAAAATTAAAAATTATGGAATCCCTTTATTTTGAATTTATATTATGATCAGATATTATCTTGAATTCGAAAAACCTATTGAGGAACTTGAGCTCAAGATAGAAGAGCTCAGGCGAATATCTAACGGGAAGGACATTGATATATCAAGCGAGATAAAAAAGCTCGAAAAAAAGGTAAGGGATATCCGTTCTGAAATATTTTCAACGCTTACACCATGGCAGAAGACACTTATAGCAAGGCACCCTGACAGACCCTATACCCTCGATTATATAAACCTCATAACAGATGATTTTATAGAACTGCATGGTGACAGGAGGTTCTCTGACGATAAGGCGATAGTGGGTGGTCTGGCAAAGATAAATAATATTACTGTGGTTATAATAGGCCACCAGAAGGGACGGGGAACAAAGGAAAGGATACAGCGTAATTTTGGACAGCCCCATCCAGAAGGCTACAGAAAGGCCCTGAGGCTGATGAAACTTGCAGAGAGATTTAAAAGGCCTATAATAACCTTTATTGATACACCAGGCGCATATCCCGGGATCGGTGCAGAGGAGAGGGGCCAGGCCGAAGCTATTGCGGTCAACCTCATGGAGATGTCGAGAATCAGGACCCCGATTATCTCTATTGTTATTGGTGAAGGTGGAAGCGGAGGGGCATTAGCCCTCGGGGTTGCAGATAGGATATTTATGCTTGAGTATTCTATTTATTCTGTAATCTCACCTGAAGGGTGTGCTGCAATACTTTGGAAAAAGAACGGAGACCTCAGTTATGAGGATTTCTCAAGGGCAGCAAGTGCACTCAGACTGACTGCCCAGGATCTGATAAGCTTCAAGATAATAGATGGCATAATCCCTGAACCACTTGGAGGGGCACACAGAGACCCTGAGTGGATGGCAAAGAAGATATTAGAAAACATTCTGACTGCTGTCGAGGAGCTTAAAACAAAGACTCCGGGCAAACTTATAGAGGAAAGATACAGGAGGCTCAGGAGAACAGGAAGTTTTGAGGAAATGAAATAATTCTTAGTTTGTGCTGTGGTGTATTACTGGTGTCAACCCGTAATTCTCGAGGAACATATGAAGACGGCTTTCTTCCCAGAAGGCAAGCTTCATGGTGCCCTCAGGAGATGGCACAAGGACAAAGCCTGATTCAAAGTCTGCTGGAACCCTGTATATCCCGGCCTCTTCCATCACATCTATCTTCCTTGTTGGGTGTTTCATCTTGGCCCCCTTCCAGATTCTCGCCTATAATTTTTTTAGCAATAATAATGCCTGTTTTTATGCAATAGATATACATTTAAATCCTTTATTTTCATATAGTTAGCGCCTCCTCTATAATCATTATCCATGCCCATTTGGCTGGAGTCCTTACATTGTGTAATATGGGTCTCAAACTATTACAGCGATTACAGCTTCCGGGTTTCTCGAGTTAACACAATTTAAATCTGTTAAAATAAATTGTGATGTTCGAAAAGCTTACTAACATACCTTCAAAGTCAGGTGTCTATACCTTTAAAAACTCAAGGGAACGAGTGCTTTATGTTGGCAAGGCAAAAGACCTCAGGAATCGCCTGAGGAGCTACTTCCAAAAGTCATCAAAACTCAATGCCCGCAAGGCGACCATGCTGAGAGATGTAAGAGACTTTACTTATATAGTCACGGATAACGAACTCGAGGCCCTTGTGCTTGAGGCGAACCTGATAAAACAATACAGGCCGAGGTTTAATGTAATCCTGAGAGATGATAAAAATTATCCATACCTGAAACTGACTGTTGATGAGCAGTGGCCAAGGCTTGAGGTTGTAAGAAGGATTAAGAAGGATGGTGCAGTGTATTTTGGCCCATATGTACCAGCAGGCTCGATGTGGGAAACCCTCGCATTTATAAGAAAAAACTTCCAGATAAGGAACTGCCGCTATTCACTCGATAAACCTATGCGTCCCTGCATCCAGTACCAGATGGAAAGATGTCCTGCACCATGTGCAGGGCTTATAAGCAGGAGGAAATATCTGAAACTTATTGAAGAGATAAGGCTTTTTCTCAAGGGTAAAAAGAAAGACCTCCTCGATGGGCTCGAAAAGAAGATGATACAGTTTTCAGAAGAGATGAGGTATGAGGAGGCTGCTAAGATAAGGAACAGGATCAAGGCACTCGAGAGGGCACTGGAGTCACAGAAGGTCATTGCACCTGAGCTCGGAGACATAGATATAATGGGGTTTTATAGAGAGGGCAACGCCGTCTCATTTAAGGTCTTTTTTATAAGAAATGGGATTATGGTTGGGTCAAAGGATTTCTTTATCAAGAATATTGAGGATGTCTCGGACAGGGAGTTAATACATACCTTTATTACACAGTTTTATTCAAAGGAAATTATACCTCCGTCTGAAATAATAACACCAGTGTTACCTGAGGAATTGAAATCGCTTAAACAGTGGCTCAGTCATCGTAAAGGAGCGATTGTGAAGATATTCGCTCCACAGGCAGGGAAGAAAAAAGAACTTATTGATATGGCATCGGAAAATGCAAGGCTGACATTCAAAGATAAAAAGGAATCAAGGCTTGATGACCTTCTAAATGATATAAGAGAAAGATTAAAACTTGGAAAATCCCCTGAGGATATAGGTGCCTTTGATGTCTCGACCATTGCAGGTAAGGAATCTGTGGGTGCATTTGTATACTGGACAGATGGTGAGTTCAGAAAGGATATGTATAGAAGGCTGAGGATAAAAACGGTTCAGGGGGTTGATGATTATTCTATGATGGAGGAAATTCTGGACAGGACTATACAAAATCTTGGAGGACATATGCCTGACCTCATTATCATTGATGGTGGTAAGGGACAGCTCGAGATTGCTAAGAGGGTAATAGATAAAAATGCAATGTTGTTTCACAAAATGCCTCAGCTTATAGCTATCGCCAAGGACCCTGACAGGGCATACTTAACAACATCCAATGACCCGATATCCCTCGATGATGGAAGACAGTCATCTCTGCTCCTTAAAAAGATAAGAGATGAGGCGCACAGATTTGCTGTAGGCTATCACAGAAAATTAAGGGAGAAAGAACTTATGCAATCACCTCTCGAAAAAATTCCTGGTATAGGTAAGAAGCGGAGACTTGCCCTTTTGCGTAAATTTGGTAGTATAGAAGATATAAAAAAGGCGAGTGTTGATGAGATTACAACTGTAGAAGGGTTTAATCGGAGGGTTGCAGAAAGAGTACTTGATGGTCTTAGGGAGAACAAATGAATGTTTTAATAAGTAGGACTGGATTCAGAGACTTAAAAGTTAAAAGTTTAATCCTTGCTATTTGCATCTTTACTTTCCCCGCAGTCTCTGATGCTGCATATAAGATTTATCTTCAGAACGGGTCTGTAATTACGGGTGTTAAGTCATACGAAAAATCCTCAGGTGAGATAAAGGTGTTCTTTGAAGGGGGTATGATAACCGTACCGGAGGATGATGTTATAGAGATTGAAGCAGACTCGATGCCTGTAAAGGATATACGGGGTAAAGAGAAGGCACCTGAGCAGATAGAAGAGGCAGGACAACCTGTAAATCTATCCCCTGCTGCCGATGTTGATGTCAGAATTGCAAGTCTGAGAAAGCAGATAGAAGATATAAATAAAAAGATAAGCGATATAGAAAAGAAAGAGGGAGAGTTAAAAGAAATGGGGGATGAGCTGAAGCGGGGGAAATACAAGGAACTTATCGGGAAGAAAAGAAGGCTTAAAAAAGATAAAGATAAACTCGAAGAAGAATTGAGACCACTCCTTGAAGAAAAAAAGATGCTTATAGAAGAAAGGCGGATGATCGAAGATGAGATAAGACAACTCGAGGAGGAATTAAGGCGATGATTAATAACGCTCAAGTAGAAGAATACCTGAGAGCAATATTTGGAGAGATAAGGCTCTCTGAGTTTAAACCCTTAGGGGCTGGGGTGCACGGGACAGGCTTTCTCGTAGAGTTCGATACAAATGAGGGGGAAAAATCATATGTGCTGAAAGACCTTTCACCTGAAGGACTCGGCCATGACAACCCTTCTGACAGGGTATCTGTCTTTTTATGGGCACTGGATAATTATAACACCCTGCCAAAACATATAAAGGCAATAGATGTTGTAGCCCTTCATGATAATGGGAGTCTCCATTCTATCGGTGGAGGTAAAGAGTATTTCCTGCTTATGGAAAAGGCAGAGGGTGAGAATTATTTTAAAGACCTGACTGAATTCTCAAAGAAGGATTCTCTTGATGACAGGGATATAAAGAAAATTAAGGCGATGACCTTATATCTTGCGGAGATACACTCGGTCAAGAAGGACTCAAAGACCCTTTACTGGAGAAAGCTAAGAGACACTATAGGCCATGGCGAATGTCTTATGGGTGTTTTTGATACCTATCCTGACGGCATCCTTACATACGACGAGATGGCAGATATCGTTAAGAAGGCAGTAGACTGGAATGCAAGACTGAAACCAAAATACAGGAGGCTATCACAGATACATGGAGATTTCCATCCGGGGAATATATGGTTTAGTGCAGAAGGGGGACTCCGTCCCCCTTCTGAGAACCCCCTGAATACTGAAGTAGATTTTGTCCTTCTCGATAGAAGCCGTGGCCCATGGGGTGACCCTGCAGATGACATAACAGCACTAACAATCAATTATGTATTCTTTTCAATAAAACATTATGGCTCTGTAAGGGGGTCCTATCTCGAAGGGCTCAGATTATTTTTCAGTGATTATGTAAGACTCTCAGGCGATGAGGAGATATATGAGGTGCTTGCACCATTCTTTGCGTTCAGGGCTGCAGTCGTTGCAAATCCTGTCTTTTATCCAGAACTAACACTCCAGCAGCGTAAGATGTTATTCAGATTTGCAAACAGGGTTCTTGATGCGGATAGATTCAATCCTGAGGATGTGAATTCCTATTTTTAGAACTCATATCTTAATTGTAAATATATATTATCATTCTTATCCAACTGTCCAAACTGGCTCCATTTCTCACCGCCACCAAAGATATTTGCACCGATTGCTGCCCATACATGATCAGAGAAATTGTATTTAATCTCTGGATTCAGCATGTAGTCTCCGTCAGATGGA